>JAISXK010000141.1 GCA_031270585.1 Clostridiales bacterium
CGCGGCGCCGGATAGGGATAGTATCAAACAGCGAGAGATTTTGAGGGTGGAAAAGCAAAAAGTAACAAGCTTTCCACCCTCATGGTTTTCACGGTTTCGTCCGGGTTTATGTTTATTCCAGGGTGCTGTTATAATCAAGGCTGCTCATATCCACCAGATCCACAACCAGTTGCAACTCCTCGCCATCCCGCCAGATTACCAGCGTTATCCGCGCGCCCATAGGCTGGCTGCCGACATACTCCACCAATACATCCTGTTTTTCGGCTTTAAGGCCGTCGTAATACAATATGATATCGCCCGTCAGCAGCCCCGCCCTTTCGGCCGGGCTATCCTTTACAACGCTTACAACGCCTATGCCGTGCTTAATGTCTAACTCGGCAAGCTCCTGCTGTTGCATGGTGCGTATATGCACGCCTAGCGCCGCATGCTCCACATACCCCCTGGTGACGAGTTGTATCACGATATTGCGTACCTTGTTGATGGGCAAGGCAAACCCAATACCCTCGGCATTGATGGGCGTACCATATTTATCATACCCCGCGCTGGTGGATTTTGCGGTGTTGATGCCGATTACTTCGCCCTTCATGTTGATCAGCGGGCCGCCGCTGTTGCCTACATTGATGGCTGCGTCGGTTTGGATGTAGGTGTTCGTTCGCGAATCGATGGTGACCGCGCGGGAATACGCGCTGATAATGCCCATAGTAGCCGATCCCTCATAATTCCGGCCCAAAGGGTTGCCTATCGTTACCACGTATTCGCCCACGCGTATGGCTTCGGAGTCGCCCAGCGCCAAAGGCGCGACATTTGCGTTTTCAACCTTGAGCACCGCTACGTCGCCTATGTCGTCGGCGCCTACCAGTTCCGCCTCGAATTCTTCTCCGCTTAGCAGCGTAATGGTCAGCGCCTGGGCATCCTTCACCACATGCGCGTTTGTCAGCACATACCCTTCGGAAGAAATGAAGAACCCGCTGCCCTGCCCTTGCGCCACATATGTATCATCGATGCTGGTGTAGTTGATTACGCCCACAACACCTGGCGCCACGGCGTCAATAATATCGGGTATTGGGTTGCCTGTATTGGCTGATAAAAACGGCGCAACCCCATCAAGATCAACCATGGGCCGCTCGGTGGGCAGCGGCGTGAGCGCAGGGGTGGCGGTGGTTCGCGGGTTGGGGGTGGGCGTAGCGTACCAATCGGGCCTGCCGGTAATAAAAGGCGAATAGGGCTGCCGCGCCGATTGCACAAGTCCCGCTATCAATATCCCCGATACAAAACACACGACGGCCACCAATATAATGAGCAGCGCAATCCGTCCTTTATGCTTTGGCGGCGGAGGTTCGGGAAATCCGCCATTTAGATTATCATAATAGTTTTCATAGCTCATGTATTCCGGCTCCTCGTTTGTTTACTTATCCTGGGCGTTTCCTGTTTCTTCATTTTTTTCGGTTCTTTTACGGGTATCCGATGATCGTTTCAGCGTAAAGCAAAACGTAGTGCCCTCGCCAATGACGCTTTTTGCAAAGATCTCCTGTCCATGCTGGCCGATAATCACCTTTGCGATGGATAGGCCAAGACCGGTGCCGCTTTGCGCGGAAGGCGTATGCGCCTTTTCCGCCTTATAAAAACGGTCGAATATATGGCGCAAATCCGCCTGAGGTATGCCGCAGCCATGGTCAATCACGCTGACGCGCGCCGTTTTTTTATCCAGACATTCCGTATGTATTTCAAGCGGCGCGTTTTCGGGCGAATATTTGACGGCATTGTCGATCAGGTTTCGCATTACCTGTCCGATCTGGTCAAAATCGGCTTCCACAAAGCAATTGGGTTTTACGAGATTCAACCGCACGTCCATATTCTTTGTGTTTACGCGCGCCTCAAACGTCACTATCACCCTTCTGGCAAGCTCATTGATATCGAACACCGTGGGGCGCATATCGATTTGCCCGCTTTCGATGCGCGCCAGATCCAACAGGTTATTTACCATAGTCGTCATACGCTTTGTTTCACTGATGACAATGCCCAAATATGCGCCTTGCTTTTTCTTTGGGATGGTACCGTCCTGTATGGCCTCTAAAAAACCACTGATGGATGTTAATGGCGAGCGAAGCTCGTGGCTGACGTTGGCCACAAAGCTGCGCCGCGTTTGCTCCAGGCTATTGAGGCCGTCCGCCATCACATTAAAGCTTTTGGCGAGCTGCGCCACCTCGTCGGCGCCGCTGTCATCCAGCCGCAGGTTAAACGCGCCCATGGAATACCGCCGCACCGCGCTGTTCATATCGGTTATGGGCCTAGTAATGCGGGTAGTTAAATAATATACCGCCAGCACCGCTGCCGCAATAGCTATTAACGCAATAAGCAAAACCCATTTGTATACCTGCGAAATGGCCATATTGATGGTGCTCATATCCAGATGCATCAATATCGCGCCCTCCAGCCGCCCGGCGTTATAAAACCCGCGTATAATGGAGATGGTGGGCATGCCTGTATAGCTGGAAAAGAGGTTTTGCACAATCATGCCCTCTTCGCTGAGCTTTTGGCCGTTGCGCGAAAGCAGCCAAACGCCAATGCCGCCCGTCACTAAAAAAGTGCCCTGACCTGATTCAGGCCAGATTTCGATATTGGCGATGCTCACATGCACGCCGGGGGTGTTTTCTATTCTGTATATCTCGGCGATATCTCCCCACTTTTCCTCAGATTCCACGTCGTTATACAGTGAGAGCAGGTTGCCCTCCTGATCGATGACCTGTATCAGCCCATCGTATTTGCGCGCGGTCGACTCAAGCTCCTGCCTGGCGGCGCGGCGCTTATCGGCGTAGATGTATTTTTCTTTCAGTGTGGTGTTGATTTTCTCCGATTCGCTGCGCAGTATTTTTTCTTCTTCCTGGATATATTGCCGCGAAAACATGCTGGAAACCGTTATACCCATCAGCAACAGCAAACATAGTATAACGGTTAAGTATGTAAACAGCATACGCGAAAAAAGCGTTTTGAATATATCCTTCTTCATACGGCCGGTGGTTTAACTTTCCCGCGCGGTTTCGAATTTATAACCCACGCCCCACACGGTTTTGATCTGCCATGCGTCGCGTTCGCCAAGCTTTTCGCGAATCCGTTTTACGTGCACGTCTACCGTGCGGCTGTCGCCAAAGAAATCAAACCCCCAAACCTGCTCAAGCAATTGCTCGCGCGTAAATACCTTGCCCTCGTGGGATGCAAGGAAATACAAGAGCTCAATCTCTTTGGGTGGCATTTCAACGACCTTATCATCCAGCGTTACGGCATAATTCTCTAAGGAAACCGTAAGGCCGAGCACGGCTATCCTGCGCTCGGTTTCGTTTACGAACGACCGCCGCATAACCGCCTTGATGCGCGCAAGCAACTCCTTGGCGTCAAAGGGCTTTACCATGTAATCGTCGGCGCCCAAATCCAGTCCCTGCACACGGTCAAGCGTATCCCCCTTTGCCGTAAGCATGATTACGGGCACGTCGCTTTCTTCGCGGATGGCGTGCAGCACGGTCCATCCGTCCAGGCCGGGCAGCATCACGTCAAGCACAACCAGCGCGGGCTTTGCCTCGTGAAAAATATCCAGGGCGGTATCCCCGCGTTCGCCAACTTTTACCGTGTATCCCTCTTTATTCAGGTAAAGCTTTACGATTTCTAAAATATTCTTGTCGTCGTCAATCACCAAAATTGTCTGATTGTCCATCCCTCTATCCTCCACAAAAGTCACTCTGCTTTGCGCGGGTATCTAACGCGGCTCATCATGTAGTGTGCCCTTTACCATACGCCGCGCATACAAAAACGCCAAACGCTATTGTATCCTGCCGGCTTTATACGGCATTTGCATAAAGCGCGACACCGGAAAAGGCGGCGTAACGCCCGTCTCGCGTATGCGCACAAACGCGACGATACAGATATTTTACATCATACCACAAGGTTTTTCCACCCGCAGCGCGGCGGATTGACAATGTAAAAGGGGCGTGGTAGTATTTATCGCATAAACAAGCAAGATTTATATGTGTAACAGGCGATTTACTATACGATATACTTCTACAGGAGGTTGGCGCAATGACGGTATACGCCGGCAACACGGCGATGGCGGCCGGAAAAGCCGCGCGGGACAAGATGTGGGGATGCGCGGGGCATATATACGGCGATCCGTCAAGAATACACGCGGTGGGGGCCATAGCGAATTACCGGAACAAATATGCGCCGGCATTATGACAAGCCGGTTTTCAAGGACGGAGTTGCTATTTGGCGCTAACGGCATGTCAAGGCTGCGGGCATCGCGGGTGGCGGTTTTCGGTGTCGGCGGTGTTGGCGGCTATACGGTCGAAGCGCTCGCCCGGAGCGGGGTGGGGCGGATGGATTTGTTTGACGATGATAAAATCTGCCTGACGAATATCAACCGCCAGATACACGCCACAGAGAAAAGCGTGGGACGATATAAGGTGGATGTCGCCGAAGAGCGCATACGGGAAATCAACCCGGACGCGCAGGTTTGCACGTACAAAATGTTCTATGTTCCCGATACGTCCGCCAAGGTTGATCTGTCGCGCTACGATTATGTCGTTGACGCGATCGACACCGTATCTGGAAAAATCGAGCTCGTGGCCAAAGCCGATGCGCATAGCGTGCGGATCATAAGTTCTATGGGGGCTGGAAACAAGGTAAACGCGGCGGCCCTTGAGGTGGCAGATATATACGATACTTCGGTTTGCCCTTTAGCCGGGGTGATGCGGCGCGAGCTTCGCCGGCGCGGCATCCAAAAACTCAAGGTCGTTTATTCAAAAGAACCGGTAGCCATCCTGAAAGCGGATATGTTCGCTGCTTGCAGAGAAAATTGTGTGTGTCCGCCCGGCACGGCGAGGAAGTGTACGCAGCGCAGACAGATTCCCGGCAGCAACGCCTTTGTGCCGGCGGCAGCCGGCCTGATCATCGCCGGGGAGGTCGTAAAAGAACTGGCGGGGTATCCCGCGACATGACAGGATAGGGGAAATTTTACCGTGCGCATACATATATCATCGCACAGGGGCGACGGGGGATACGTTTAGTGGACGCAGATCAAAAGCATGAACGGCTAAAGCGCTATTTGCGCGGGCTCGGAAGCGTCGCGGTGGCGTTTTCGGGCGGCGTCGATTCCACTTTTCTTTTGAAAACGGCGCATGACGTATTGGGCGAGGGGGCTATCGCCGTCACCGCCCGGTCACGCTCGTTCCCGGAACGCGAACTTGATGAGGCGGCCGGATTCTGCGAAAACGAGGGAATCCGGCATATCATATGCGATTCGGAAGAATTGGACATCGAAGGGTTTTCGCAAAATCCCATCAACCGCTGCTACCTATGCAAAAACGAGCTTTTCACAAAAATATGGGCGGTAGCGCGTAAACAGGGTATCGCGCATGTGGCGGAAGGTTCCAATACGGACGACGACGGAGACTATAGACCGGGGCTTAAAGCCGTGCGGGAACAGGGCGTTAAAAGCCCCCTGCGCTACGTCGGCTTGGACAAGCGGGAGATACGGGAGCTTTCCAAGGCAATGGGGCTCGCGACATGGAACAAGCAGTCCTTTGCCTGCCTGTCGTCCCGATTCCCGTATGGGGAAAGTATCACGACTGAAAGGCTTACCATGATCGACCAGGCGGAACAAATACTGCTGGACGCGGGCTTCCATCAGGTCAGAGTGCGCTATCATGAGGGCTTGGCGCGAATAGAAACGGATCAGGGGGGGTTCCGGCTATTTGCGGATCAGGCGTTGCGGGAAAGGATTTACGCGGAATTCAAACGGATCGGGTTTATCTACACCGCTTTAGATCTGCTGGGGTACCGCACGGGCAGCATGAATGAAACGATGAACCGGAACCAGACTGTTTAAGCATACTGTGCAAATTCGAACCCGGCTTACCCGGGATCAATCAGATTACATAATTGTTTGCGCCCCGATTCTGGTATTGATCCATCATGTCCTGCAATGTGATGTTGTCGAGATAATTGTCTATGACCTTTTTCAAGCCAATCCACATGGGCAAGGTTTTGCAAATCTCAACGCGCTCGCATTGGTTAATGCCGTCCACAAGGCAATCCACAGGCACGAGGTCGCCCTCGGTCATGCGCAGAACCTTGCCGACCGTACAGTCCGACGGATCAACCGCCAGCATGTAACCGCCCTTTTTTCCCCGGTTCGTGCGCAGGATATTCGAGGTGTGCAGCAAGGATACGATCTGCTCCAGATATTGCTTTGATATATTTTGCCTTTCGGCGATGTCCTTCAGGGATATGAAGCCTTCGTCCCTGTGCTCCGCCAGATCGAGCAGCATTCGCAGCGCGTATCGCCCCTTTGTTGATATTTTCAAGCCGTTATCACTCCTTTCCGGCTATACACCCAATAATAACATATATGTACTATGTATTCAAGTCTATCTGATTTTGTTCCACGTTCCATTTTCCGGGCCAGGACCCCCGGTATTCCCTAGTTTCAAAACCAATTGGCAAACGGACAAAAAGCAGATAACGCTTATCCGATTCAGTATGATACAGGGACGCTTGAGCGGCCTGGGCGGATGGCGCCCGCGCGTGAAAATAAATTTTTCCACATAATTTCTACAAATATGCGCGATATATTAAAGCCATCAGGAATTTGGGAGTTACGGACGGGGGACAGCCATCGCGGATTGCCGCCGTCACCGGGCGAAAGGGGGAAGGGCAAGTGGAACCGGGAATACGCCGCGAAAGGCTTTGCGCAGACGGAACGGCC
>JAISXK010000142.1 GCA_031270585.1 Clostridiales bacterium
GCCGTTCCGCTTTGTTGTCGCCCCGCATTTTGGGCAAGCAATCACCGCCGTCTTGCGGACGCCGACATACACATGGAGGGCTAATTCTTCCTCGCTAAACTCCGCCCCCTCCACATACAAAGGTTCTTCAACCCCTAATGAACCTGCCATCATTTTTCGCAGATTATCAAAATGTTCCATGCGCTAATCACCCTATGTCATTATACCTTTTCCACTACTTTGGGAGTAGAGCCTTCTTTTTATTGGCTGCAGCGTTAGTGCTTTTGAGCCAACTCGACGTATTGATGCCTGGACTGACGCTTTGGAAGCTGGTACTCGGCGTGTTTCTGGTTGCGATCACCATTGAGGGCATTATGCGCATCGAGTTTTTTACCATACTGATGCCCATCGCCGTTATCATGATACTCTTTCGCGATCAACTGGGCGTGCGGGCGATTACACCTTGGCCGGTGCTGGGCGCGGCGGCGCTGGCGAGCATCGGTCTGCATATCCTGTTCCGCAACGCTTTGCGCCCGTTCCGCACCAGGCAAGCTCAAAAGCGCGGCGTTAACTGCAATGATCATTTCCACGACCATGATGAAAGCTTTTATGAAACGCAGGAGACGTTTACGCAAAACACCATCGACAGCAGCACGTCCTTTTCCAACAGCATTAAATACCTGCGCGCGCCCAACCTTAACAGGGCGCGCTTTAGTTGCTCGTTCTGCTCGCTCAAGGTGTATTTCGACGGGGCCAAGCTCAGCGAAAACGGCGCCGATGTGTACATCGACTGCAGCTTCTCCGGCGTAAAACTCTATATCCCGCATGGGTGGAATGTGATAGAAAACGTACAGGCATCCATGGGCGGCATGAAAATGAGCGAGAACCGCCCGCCAGAAGACGCGCCTAATCTGCGGCTCAGCGGCACTGTATCCTTCGGGGCGATAGAGGTGATTTATGTTTAGTATGGGTTCCTACGGGCCGTACGGCCCTAAAGCAAAGGTGTGAAGACCGCGTTTCTGCGCAAAGGCTATTCGCTTAGCTCAAAATCGATATTGCGCGCATCCATGTGTACGGCGGTGACGCAAACGCGTACGGCGTCACCCAGGCGAAATACGCGTCCGTTTTTTCGGCCCGCCAAGCGGTATGTTTTTTCTTCAAACGTATAATAGTCGTCGTGCAGCGTGTTGGCGCGCACAAGCCCTTCCACCGTGTTCGCAAGCTCCACAAAAAAACCATAATTGGCCACGCCGGAGATGATTCCCTCGTAATCATCTCCGATATGGTCTCTCATGTATTCGCATTTTTTCAGATCGTCCACAGCGCGCTCCGCCTCCATGGCGGCGCGTTCGTGTCTGCTGCAGGCGTCGGCGATGCCCGGCATGCGCTCATTAAGGCGGCCAACCTCTTTAAGGGTAAGCGTGCCGTGCAGCATCAGCTTGATAACGCGGTGAACCACCAAATCGGGGTAACGGCGTATGGGTGAGGTAAAGTGGCAATACCGTGGGGCGGCAAGGCCAAAATGTCCCAGGCAGCGCTCGCTGTAGCGCGCCTTTTGCATGGCGCGCAGTACCACCTTGTTGATGATATTCTCTTCGCGCGTGCCTTTAACGGCGTTGAGCACCCGCTGTATATTGCGTGGCTGCAGGTCGCTTACATTGCGTATGCCATAGCCAAGCGTTTGTATAAACGCGTTCACGTCGGTAATCTTCTCTTTATCGGGCGCCTCGTGTACGCGGTATAAAAACGGGCTTTTCAGGTTGTACATGTGTTCCGCCACGGTTTCATTGGCCAGTAGCATACATTCTTCTATCATTTTGTTGGCGATGCCATGCGGGTATTGCCTGATCTGCGTGGGATGGCCTCCGTCATCCAGGGTGATCTTCGCCTCGGGCAGGTCAAAATCGATGCTGCCGCGCTTGCTTCTGCGCGCGTTCAGCGCCTGTGCCAGCGTATGCAGTTCTTCCAGCACAGGCACAAGCTCTTTATACCTTTCGCGCAGCGTCTCATCGCCCTGCAAAAGCCTCGTAACATCCTCATATACCAGACGGTATTTTGAACGTATCACGGTTTCGCTCAGGCGGTGGCGCAGCACTTTGCCGCTTGCGTCAACCTCCATAAAGCAGGATAGCGTGAGCCGCTCCACATCCGGGTGCAGCGAGCAGATGCCGTTGGATAATTCCACAGGCAGCATAGGCAATACCCTATCCGCCAGGTATACGCTCGTGCCGCGTGTGAGCGCGTCGCGATCCAGCGCGCTACCCTCTTGCACATAGTGCGCTACATCGGCAATGTGCACGCCCAGGTAATAGTTTCCATTTTTTAATTTTTCCAGACTGATGGCGTCGTCAAGATCCTTGGCGTCAGCCCCGTCTATGGTGAATATCAGCTTGCCCACCAGGCTTTCATGCGTGAGAGTTTCATCAGCGGCCACTTCAGGGGGTATCTGCCTTGCCATGCGCAGCGCGTTTCCAGAGAATTTTTCAGGCAGCTCATACTGTTTGATGATGGATAGCACATCCGTGCCGGCGACGTTTTTATTGCCCAGCACCTCCGTCACCCTTCCCAGCATAGGCCTGCGCCCGTCGGGGTATTCCAATATTTCAGCAACCACCTTATCGCCGGCTCTGGCCTTGCCCGCGTGCTTGATGGGCACGATCATATCCATAGGGATATGCGGATCGTCCGGCACGATATAGCCGCCCATCCTGCCGTCGCTTTCATAGGCGCCCACGATCTGTTTTTTCGCGCGTTGGGTGATATAGGCAATCTCCGCCTCGGGTGATCCGTTCCGGCTTACAAACTCCGTCATACGGGCCCAGGCGGCGTCGCCGTTCATGGCGCCATGCATGGCCTCTGCGGGCACAAACAGGTCTTGCGTGCCATCGTCGGGTATAAAAAACCCAAACCCACGCGCGTGCGCCTGTATTTTTCCGGCGACCAACCCCACGTTGTCCGGCATGGCCAGCTTTTTCTTTTTGGTAAGCACCACGCTGTGCGCCAGCAACAGTTCGGATATAGCCGCATTCACAGCCGCCTTATCCGTATATCCGTTGGTCACATCCTCTATCCGTAACGGCTTATTGGCCGTTTTAAGCCGATCTATGATCTCGTTCTGTAATGTTTCTTTCGTTTCTTTCATCAAATTTTATTCTACAACTCCTCTTATCTTTATTTTTGCCGGATCGTATTATTTTAAGCCCTTTGCGCCAAAAAAGCGCGCTTTACGAAAGCGCGCTTCATAAGCAACATTCACGGCCCCGGCGTCTCCGCCCGGCAAAACAGGGGCTTTGCTAGAACAGCACCATGCCCACCGCTATCACACCCATTACGATTGCCAGTATTTTGGTAAGCTTTTGAAGCTTCGCCTCTTTGCTGGCAGCGCGACCCTTTGAGCCCAGCGTGGAGGTTTCGCCCCCAAACGCGGCGCCCATGCCCGTCTCTTTGCTTTGCTGCATTAAAACGACGATTATCATCAAAACGGAAACGGCCATAAGCACAATCGTCAGTACCGTGCGCAACACTTCCATTACCAATATACCTCCATCACTATGCGCTCAAACATCCAGCAAGGGCCATTTTACCACGCGTACAGCCCGAAAGCAAGCATTATTAAAAAAATGGTGAATTGTCATCATTATTAAAAGAATGGTCAATTCAAAAAGGATAGTCAGCGTTTTTTGTTAAACAATAGGTCGGGTTTGATGACGACCCCATCGCGGGGGATTTCGTTAATG
>JAISXK010000151.1 GCA_031270585.1 Clostridiales bacterium
CCATGTTATTCACTCCAGTACACGGTTTTTGCTTGGGCTCATACGGCGTCACACCGCTTTTTTAACCAACCTGCACGCCAACGACAAGCAGGAAGGAAATCAACAGCGCGAGCACGGCATACGTTTCTACCATAACCGTAAATATAATGGCCTTGCCCTGCTCTTCGGGGCGTTTTCCCACCATGCAGATACCGGCGGCCGCCGTTTTCCCCTGCGCGATGGCCGAAACCAAACCGCCGATAGCGATGGGCAGCGCCGCGCAAAAGAGCTGGAACCCCTGTGTCGGGCTCAGCACAACATTGCTTGCGCCCAAAAGCCCTGCCTTTGCCGCGATAACAAACGCGATCAGCAGCCCGTATATGCCCTGCGTACCGGGCAGCAGTTGCAGCACCAGTATCCCGCCAAAGTGGTCAGGGTCTTCCGCCATCACACCAGCGCCCGCGCGGCCCGCTATACCCACGCCCAACGCAGAACCTGAGCCCGCCAAACCCGCCGCAAGAGCCGCGCCCGCCGCCGCCAGGATAGTTCCCCAGTTAAAAGCATCCATTCGTTTTTCCTCCTTCAGGTGAGTTAACCTTTGTTGAATATATACTCTTCCGCTCGCGCGGGTAACCATTATTTATTCGCTTTGCAGCACCCTGGTATGCCTGGTGCGGTAAGCCAAGGGTTTGAATTCGTGCCCGCCCGCCTCGTAAAACTTGCCATAAAACTCAACGAATTGTAGCCTTGCGCAGTGTACGAACGTGCCCAGCGTATTGATGCCCACGTTGAAGAGGTGCAACGCCACCAGTAGCGCCGCGCCTATGATAAACAGCAGTATGCGCACGATGATATTGCCGCCCGCGCCCATAATCATGCCCACGAGGTCGTTGAATACCGAACCGATAACGCCGGTAGCGATGCCCAGCGCGAACAGGCGCGCGTAGGACAATATATCGGAGAGGTAGCTTGTGATATCATATAGCCCCGCAAGGCCGGAAACCGCGCGGCTCGTTACCTTTTTGCCCCTGCCCTTAAACAAGAGCACCATGAGCGCGCCGATGATAGCCGTCACCATGCCCACGGTGGATAAAGCCGGCAGCGCCGCGAACAGTATTAGGCCGAATACGATCAAAAACCAGCTGAAGTTATCAAATATGGCCGTTTGCCAATCCCCGGTGCGAAAGCACATATACATCTTAACGCCTACGCCGAAGAATATATGCACAATGCCCAGACCGAAGCAAAGTATAAGCATATTGATGGGGTCGCTATTGGGATCCACAATCAGCGGGAAAAGCCCTTTCCCGGCCGCGTTGTAGAATATACCGCTCCAATCCTGCCTGAACAACGCCGTGCCCACGCTGCAAAAGAACCTGTTCCAATCCATACCGAAGAACGTACCTACCAAAAACCCCCAGAATACGGTGGAAACCCCGCCCCACATGATCACGCGGGCAATGTCGCCCATCATGCCTGCGGGCTTTGCCTTTTTGATGAAGAAAAGGCAGCCCAGCGTCAGCACCAGTCCATAACCGGTATCGCTGAGCATCATGCCAAACAGCAAAAAGTAAAACGGCGCCATAAACGGCGTACCGTCAATACTGCCGGGCACGGGGGGGGAATACAGCCTCGTTACGGCCTCATACGGCTTAACGGGCCCGATATTTTTCATCGCCACGGGGGGAACGCCGTCTTCTTCCACGGGATCGCGAAACTCGATATAGCACGCGTCGGTAAGCTTTTGCATTTCGGCGCGCACGATTTCGGTCTGATCCTCGCGTACCCAACCGTTTAAAACGAAAGTGGCCTCGGTTTTGATGAGCGTATTTTTCGCCTCGGCGCATTCGCACGCAATGGCGGCGGCATCGGCGGCGCCCGCAAGCTGCGCGCGGTTTTTGCCGATTTCGACCATCGCCTGCGTCAACTCGTCTATTTGCGCCGTCAACCGGCGTATGTCCTCCTGCGCTTCATCCATGGCCCCGGCGGCGGTCATATCCAACGCGGGCAGCGCGACATCCGTCCATTTCAGCTCTTTTATAAAGGCGTTTATCTGCGCCGCGCTCTCTTTGGGTGTCAGCAATACAACTGCGGCCTGTTTTTCACCCGTGTAAATATCACGCGCGGTATCCTCGGGCAGCCCTTCCTCCAAGCGCGGCAAATCCTCGTTGGCTATCAGCCCCATAAAAAGCGTTGTGCTCTTTGTGGGCCGCACTTGGGATAGCTTGACATCCAGCTTGATAAAAGGCAGCAATGTATCAATCAGGGCATGGTTTTTTTCTATTCGCGCACGCAGCGCCGCCTTTTCTCTGTCTGCGGTTTCAAGTTTTTCGCTGTAATCAAGCGCCGGCGCGTGCGCTTCGCGCAACGCCTCCAGCGTTACTTCGGGCTTGGCTTCTAAAAAGGATGGCTTTTTCGCGTAGGGCTTCAGCAACCCCAGCGCGGTGTTGAGCTTGAGCACATCGCTTTGTGCGCAGGCCAGCGTTTCTTCACTGAGCGAAGCGTCTGCGGTTTCTATAACCTGTACCGCCGCAAGCGATTGCAGCCGCTGCATGACGCGTTCTTCATCGGTTTTGAGCGCAACGAGCGTGAGCCTTTTCATAGGCACAATCATACTTCGTCCACAACCCTTTCCATGATGTAATCCACCGCGGCGGGCATATGCGCCCTGGCTTTATCGCAGGCGGCTTTGGATTCGTCCGCGCGCTTTTGCAGTATTTCGGCGGACGCACTTTCGCCCTGCTGTTCCGCCTGCCGCACGGCTTCATCAAGCTTCAGGCGCAAGTCCTCATCCAAAGCGGCAAGCTCTTTTTCTTTTTTTATCCGCGCCGCCGCTACTTGCTCGCGCGCCGCCGCAACGGCGTCCTGCCGCAGTTTATTCGCCTGTTGTTCGACCAATGTGATTTCTTCGATGATAGAGTGCATACGTTCACCTCATTATATGAATGATGAAACAACAATACAAAAGCAAGCCGGCCAACCTCACACATATTAACTATATATACCGTTTGGGACAATTGCAAACAAAATAATAACGATATTTTTACCCAATACGCTCTTTTGTTTACTTTGTACCAAAGAGCCTGTCGCCGGCGTCGCCAAGCCCCGGCACGATATACCCATGGTCGTTGAGCCTCTCGTCGATTGCGGCGGTATAGATGGTCACATCGGGGAACTTTTCGTTGAGCGCATCCACCCCTTCCGGCGCCGCGATCAGGCAAACCAGCCGTATGCTGGTGCAGCCCGCCCTCTTCAGGTAGCCTATGGCCGCGATAGCCGATCCGCCTGTGGCGAGCATGGGGTCTACCACGATGATATCGCGCTCGCCCACGTCCGGCGGCAGCTTGCAATAATACTCTACCGGCGCGAGTGTTTTCGGGTCGCGGTAAAGACCTATATGTCCCACCTTTGCCGAGGGGATCAGGCTCATCATGCCATCCACCATGCCGAGACCCGCGCGCAGTATGGGCACAATACCAAGCTTTTTGCCTGCGAGCACCCTGGTTTTCGCCGTGGTGATAGGCGTTTGTACGCTTGCGTCCGTCAGTTTTAAATCCCTTGTGGCTTCATAGGCCATCAATATGGCAAGCTCGTTTGTTAGCTCGCGAAACTCTTTCGTTCCGGTGTTTTTATCCCTGAGCAAAGTGATCTTGTGTTGCACGAGCGGGTGTTCGTTCACGTAGATCTTTGTCATGCGGCCCCTCCTGAAATGTATTTATGGCTTTTCTGTATTCATAAGCCTTTCTATATTCATAAGCTTTTCTACCCGGTTTTTATGCCTGCCAGGCTCGGTGGCTATGGTTGGCGTAGCGAGCCACACGGTGAGTATCTCTTCAGCCAGCGCCGCGCCTATAATTCCCGCCCCCAACGCCAGTACGTTGCTGTCGTTATGCTGACGGGTCAGTTTCGCCGTTAGCGTGTCGCCAACCAGCGCGCAGCGTATGCCCCTCACTTTGTTGGCGGCCATGCTCATGCCGACGCCCGTGTAGCACAGCAGTATGGCGCGATCCGCCCGGCCCTCCAGCACCTCTTTGCAGGCGGGCACGGCATAATCAGGGTAATCCACGCTCGCTTCTCCATGGCAGCCCATATCGATGATTTCGTGCCCCAGGTTTTTCGCCGTCTCTATGATACGCGCTTTTAGCGCATACCCCGCGTGGTCACAACCTATCGCCAGTTTCATCGGTGTCCCTCCAAAAAATACTCCGCCGCAATGCGCGCGAGCGCTTTGCGGGCGGCCTGTTCGATTTCTTTTGCGGTCGCTTTATACACAAAAAGCGGCTGGCCAAAGGGGTCGTCAATACTTAAATCCTCCCCCGGCGCTCCCGCCGCCGCATATTCTTTTAACGTAAACACCTTGCCGCAGCTTTCGGGGCAAAGCGCCGTCACCGCAGCCTTATGCGCGCGCTCCATGGTCAAAACGATGTCTGCATCCGCCACGAGCGCTTTTGTAAGCCTGCGCGCGCCGGGAGCGGCAAAACGCACGCCCATCTCTTTTAACGCGCGATCCGCCGGTTCGCTAAGAGGCGCGCCCTCATCCGCCATGCTCCCGGCGGATAAAACCTCAATAGCGCCAATAGCGCCAATAGCGCGGCGAACCGGCGTATTTCTTTCTATAAGATCCTTCATGATGGCCTCAGCCATGGGGCTGCGGCATGTATTCCCGGTGCAAACGAACAATACGCGCGGCAACTGGTTACTCCTTCGCAATCCAATACCATGGCCGCCATAAGCTAAATAAAACCGTGCCTGCGGCGGCTACTCCCGGCACTCTATGCACGCATACCCTGCGGCGCGCAAAAGCCTGTTCATAAAGGCAAGGCCCGCATCCTCCGCCGCAATGCTTTCTGAGAGTATAACGTCGGCGGCGCTGCCCCAGGCGCGCAGGAGCCGGAATATGTTTGCGCATAGAGTTTCCGGGTGATCCCTGTCGCCTATTATAACATACTTGCGGCCGCGATAAAAGTGCTGCGTTTGCTGTGTAGCGAATATTACGCAGTCCTGATTTTGCGCGACGCGCGCATCGTATTCCTCGCCTATGCGCCGCGCCATGCCGTAAAGTGAGCCGCAAAACACCAGCATCTGGCAATCCGGCGCGTAATGCCTGTGCTTCATGCCAGGCGAGACGGCGGTATCCCCTTCGTCCGGCGGCAAGAGCAGCCTTGCGTGCACGCGTATACGCCCCACGACGCCCTCTATCATGCGTTGCGTCACAATCCCCGGCCGCAGCAGCATGGGTATGGCGCCCACCGAAAGCACGGTGCTTTCCACCCCGTGCAATGTGCCGCCCCCGTCGATCACAAGCGGTATGATCCCTCCAAGATCCTCCAGCACATGCTGCGCCGTAGTGGGGCTTGGCCTGCCCGATTTGTTGGCGCTGGGAGCGGCGACGGGCGTTTGCGCGGCTTTGATCAGCGCGCGCGCGATTTTGTTGGCAGGCATGCGCACCGCCACCGTATCAAGCCCCGCCGAAACGATATCCGGCACAAGGGCGGATTTGTTATAAACCAACGTCAGCGGCCCCGGCCAGAAGGCATCCATCAATTGCCGGGCTTTTCGGGGCACATCATCCCACAATGCCCGTACATCGCTCTTTTTGGCTATATGCAGTATCAATGGGTTATCGGCGGGCCTGCCCTTTGCCTCGTAGATGCCGCGCACGGCATCGGCGTTTAGCCCGTCCGCCCCCAGGCCGTACACCGTCTCGGTGGGAAAGGCCACAAGCCCCCCTTGTTTTATGATGCGCCCGCCAAGCCGCGTGCCGGACACGGGCTGTTTTTTCGCGTCAATGCATTGTGTTTGCATCATGGTATTCCGAAACGGAAGCGAGCTTCGCCGCATTTTCCGCCAATATAAGCGCGTCTATCATCTCGTCCATGTCCCCGTCCAAAAACTGATCGAGCTTATAGAGCGTCAGGCCGACGCGATGATCCGTCACCCTATTCTGCGGGAAATTATGTGTGCGTATGCGCTCGGAGCGGTCGCCCGACCCCACTTGGCTTTTGCGCGTTTGCGCAAGCTTTTCGTCCTGTTCCTGCCGCTTGATTTCAAGCAGGCGGCTTTTCAGGAGACGCATGGCCTGTTCTTTGTTTTTCAGCTGCGAGCGTTCATCCTGGCAGGCCACCACCAGACCCGTGGGCAGGTGGGTAATGCGTATGGCGCTGTCGGTTTTGTTTACATGCTGCCCGCCTGCGCCGCTGCTGCGGTAGGTGTCTATACGCAGATCGCTATCCTTGATATCCACATCCACGTCGTCCGCCTCGGGCAGCACGGCCACGGTGGCGGCGCTGGTGTGTATGCGCCCCTGGCTTTCCGTTTCGGGCACGCGCTGCACGCGGTGCACGCCGCTTTCGTATTTGAGCCGGCTGTACGCGCCGCGCTTGCCGCCTACGGATATCACCACTTCCTTCACGCCGCCCATATCGGTCGTGTTGCTCGTGATATACTCTACTTTATAGCCATGCCGCTCGGCGTAACGCAGATACATGCGCAGTAAGTCCGCGCCGAAAAGCGCCGCCTCGTCTCCGCCGGTTCCGGCGCGTATCTCTATGATCACATCGCGGTCGTCGTTGGGGTCTTTGGGGGATAGCAGCAGCTTCAGCCGCTCTAAAAGCGCCTCCTCCCGCCCCCGCAGTTCGTCAAGCTCGCAGCGCGCCATTTCTTTCATTTCGGGGTCGGGGTCGTCCAGAAGCATGGCGCGGCAATCGGCTTTGGCCTGTTCCAGTTCCTTGTATAGTTCATACTCCCGCACGATTTCGCTTAGATCCGCGTGCTCTTTCACCATGGCGCGCCAGGCGTTTTGGTCGGCCATGGCGCCGGGCGAGGCCAGCCGCTCTTCAAGCGCGTCAAAACGACGTTTAATCGCCTCAAGCTTTTCTCGCATCACACTTACCCCTTTGCTCTATCTCGTCTGGCTCTCTATATCCCAAGCGCCGCCGCCCATCACAAAAACCCGCGGCAGCCCCCCATAATCACGCGCCACCTGCCCGCCGCCAAACAGCGCGCTCACCTGCGCGCCCTGCGTCGCGCCGATCTCTAAAAGCAAGCCTCCGCCGGGGTTCAGGTGCCGGGCATACGCCTCGCGTATCGCGCGGTAGGCGTCAAGTCCGTCGCAGCCGCCAAATAGCGCGAGCGCCGGCTCGTAGCGTAGCTCGGGCTGAAGATTTTTCATGTCGTCTTCGCATAAATACGGCGGGTTTATGCAAATCATGTCATATGTGCCTTTAAGTTGCGCAAACCAGTCCGAGTGGATCACCTTGATGGTTACGCCGCTGCGGCGCGCGTTTTTACGCGTCAGCGCCAGCGCCCGGATGGAAATATCCGCCGCGTCCACCCCGAGGCCGCCAAGCTTGGCCAGCGTAATCGCTACACATCCCGTGCCGCAGCAAAGGTCAAGCGCGTTGGTATACCCGTTCTCCCGCGCCAGTGTCAGCGCGCAGCGCGCGAGCGTCTCTGTATCCGCTCTGGGTATGAGCACGCCCGGCCGCACAAAAAAGGGCAGCCCCATAAACGCCCACTCGCCAAGTATGTATTGCAGCGGCTCGCGCCCCAGCCTTCGCTTTACAGCCTCTTCAATCCATCGCAGTTGCGCAGCGTCAAGCGCAGCGTCCATATAGCCCGGCAGCGCCGTAACCTCGCGGCAAAGCGCGCGCGCCACTATGATGCGCGCCTGCAGCGCCGCTTCTTCTCCTGCGGCGGGCAATAGCGCGCTTCTCACCGCGCGCAGGGTTTGCGCCACGCCCGCCTGTGCTTGTCCCATGGCTTCCGGCATGGTTTTATGGCGCGCCTGCGCCAATTCCTGTGGCGGGCCGGGCGTCCGCTTCGGCGGCGCCCCCGGCTTGTGTGTCCGCACTGGTTTCGCAGGTTGTGGACACGGTTTTTAATTCGCCTTCGGGCGGGTGCAGCGCCATGTTGAAGGCGGCAATAGCTACATCCAGCATATCCCGATCGGGCTCGCGCGTCGTGACGCGCTGCAGCGCCATGCCAGGCGCGCGCACAATGCGGGATAGTATGTTATCGCTCTTCGCGCCAAAGCGCAGCACCTCATAGCCAAGCCCCGCCACCACCGGCAAAAACGCCAGCCGCGACAACAGCCGCATCCAAAAGTTGGCGTTGTAGCCCACCGCCGCGAAGAACAGTATGCTGATCGCCATCACCAAAAAGAGATAGTTGGTGCCGCAGCGTGGGTGCAGCCGGCTGAACCTGCTGGCGTTTTCTGGCGTCAGCTCTTCTTCCGCCTCGTAGCAGGCGATCACCTTATGCTCCGCCCCGTGGTACATAAACAGGCGCCTCGCATCCTTCATCAGCCCTATGGCGCAGATATAGGCAAAGAATATCGCAAGCCGCACCAGCCCTTCCACCAATGTCTTCCACACGGTTGTGCCCGTGAAGTTTTTGAGCAGCAATCCGCTGATAAACGTGGGCAGCATAAAAAACAGCCCCACCGCCAGCACAACGGCCAGCGCCACCGCCATACCTATAACGATCTTGTCAGTCGATTTGCCGGTTTTTTCCGACAGCCATTTTTCAAACTTGGAGGCGTCTTCGGTAATATCTTCGCCATAAAGCTCCGCAGAACGCGTGATGGTGCGCATGCCGGTGGAAATACTCTCCGCAAACGTAACCACCCCGCGCACGATTGGCCAACTGAAAAACGTGCCCTTTTTTACTTTGCTCTCATGCGCGCTGTACTCGGATACGATGGTACGATCCGCGCGGCGCACAGCCATAGCGATACCGGTGGGCGCCTTCATCATCACGCCTTCCATCACAGCCTGCCCGCCTATGGTGCAAACGCGCTTTTGGGTTTTTTCTTTCATTTGCTTACAATACTCCCAAACCGTTCAATGTAGCCGCGGTATTTACCCGCGCACGCCGGGCAAAATCAAACAGACCGGCCTGTTGGCAGGCAAATAAAAAACGGCCATTAGCAGTATACCACAATTTGGCCGTTAAAAAGCATATTTGCTTTAATCAATAAAAAACGCGGTCAAAACCGCGTCAGGAACGCGCGCCCGGGTTTTTTAGAATGAAGCTTGGGCTTGGTACGCCAATGCATGCCGCCGTCACTTTGCCCATTGCCTCGTTTATATGCCGTAGCGCTTTTTAAAGCGATCCACTCTGCCGCCGCTATCCACAAGTTTTTGCCTGCCCGTATAAAACGGGTGGCATTTCGAGCATATTTCAACCTTCAGCTCGTTTTTTACAGAGCCTGTTGTAAATGTTTCGCCGCAAGCGCAATGCACAGTCGCTTCGCCAAACGCCGGATGTATATTTTTCTTCACTGGTCTTCACCCTTTCCGTTGCTTCATGCCGGCAAAACCGCCGGCCACCGTATTATATAATACACACGCGGCCAATTGCAACGATTTTTGCAAAGTTTTAAAAGGGCGGGTTTTATAAGGGCGGCCTTTCGTTTTGCGCGTTAAAAAGGCAGGGCCGCCTTATCTGGTTTTATCGGTTCAAGGCGGCCCCATACGTTTTTTTGCTCAGTACGAGCGCAAGACCAGGACAAATCCGGGCGCGTATTATCTTTTTACAAGTGGCCTGTCGCTGATGATGATGCTCCCCGCAAGCTTGGTGGTAAAGTGAACAAAGCCGCTGCCGTCGATCTTATATTTTGGCGCTTTAATCCGCTTATACGTATTGGCCGCCTTGTCGTAAGCGTAAAATGCAAGCTTTCCGGTATTTAAGCCCGAAACAAGCTTGGCGGCGACAGCAACGCTCTGCCCGAATTTGCCCTGCTGCCCAAAGCTTACCACCATGAAATTGTTGCTGAAACTTTTGCTGAATATCTCCTTTGTGCGCACGGCGTCGCTGCTGACGGTGGACGCAGAAAGGTTTAAGTCCTTTGTGGCACGCGCGGGGGTTATGGTAAGACGCACGTCAACCGCGCCGCCGTTCACATTATCCGCTTGCAGCTCGAGCGCCACGCCCGCCTGCTTTGCCTGCTTCGCCATATCTTTCAGTGTGGCAAGGCTGATTTCGCCGGGGTTTTTGATGTTTGCCACGGCGTCGTCCGAACTTGCCGCCTGAGCCGCCGCAATCGCGCTCTGCGTCGCCGTGTTCGCGGCTTGCGGGGTTACGTTTACCGGCGCGTTGCCGGCCGGGCGCCTGCCTGACGAACCGCCGGAACTGCCGCCGCCGGAGAAACCGCCGCCGCCGGTAGGAGTCCAGTGTGCGTATACTTCCACGTCGTCTGCGGGCATGATAAGTGTGGTCGTCGCGGCGTTTGGATTGGCAAGGGTCACGCCGCTTGCCGTCCAGCCGCTAAAGCTGTAGCCGCTGCGCGTACCCGCGTCGATTGTAATGGTCGTGCCTGCTGCGTACCAACCCCCGCCCGGCTTCATGGTATTGTAGCTGCCGAATACGAATAGATCGTAGGCTTTTATATAACCAAACTGGTCTATCCAATAACTGAAATCGGTTCTCACATCGTCTAGAGCGGCTATGGCGTCATCAATCTCGGTTTGATCCTTTGCGCTCTGCT
>JAISXK010000087.1 GCA_031270585.1 Clostridiales bacterium
TAAAGGCGGCCGCCTGTTGCAATATCCGCCGTTAAATAGCGCGAAAGCGCGTTGACCACGCTCGCGCCCACGCCATGAAGCCCGCCCGAAAAGCCGTAGCTGTCGTTGCCAAACTTGCCGCCCGCGTGCAGTTGCGTAAACACCAGCTCCACGCCCGAAACGCCGTATGTATCGTGTACGCCCACGGGCACGCCGCGCCCGTCGTCGATAACAGTAACGGAACTATCGCGGTTTAAGATCACCTCCACCAGGCTTGCGTAGCCGTTTGCCGCTTCGTCAACGGCATTATCCACGATCTCCCACAGCATGTGGTGCAGGCCCCGCGAACCCGTGGAGCCGATATACATGCCCGGACGCATGCGCACGGCGTCCAGCCCTTCCAACACCTGTATGCTTTGTACGTTGTATTCCATCAAAACCCCCCAGGCTGTTTTTCTCTGTTTTAAAAGTATCTATCCGTTTATCGGATCATCCTGCGCCTGCGGCGCCGTATCCTTCTTGCTTTGCCAAACGCTCCACACCGTAACGGATACGAGCACCACAATGCTGCCGTAAAGCGCCATCATGCCCGGCGCTTCGCCTATGGCGACATAAATCCATATGGGACTCAACAGCGGCTCAATCACCGAAAGCAGCGAGCAGGCGAATGGCCGGCAATGCCTGCTCGCGCGCACATACAATATATATGGTATGCCCAATTGCACCACGCCCAATGTTAGTATACACAATACCGTATCGGTATTGATGAGCATGGGCTTTGTAAACACAAACGGCAAACCTATCACCATAGATACCATTTGCCCCAAAAACAGGCCGCTGAAGCGCTCCCGCTCCGTAACGCCACCCCCGATAAAAAAGATGGCGGCCAAAAATATGCCCGATGCCAGCGCCAGCATATTACCCAGAAATGATCCCGCAGCCAACTGATCAAAGAAAAACAGCGCAACGCCGACGATTGTGAAGAGCCCCACCAGCGCGTCGCCAAGCTGCGGGCGCCGTTTGTATCGCAACGCCCCAAACGCAAGCACATACACGGGCGCGGTATATTGCAGCACCACGGCGTTGGCCGAATTGGTCATCCTGGCGGCGGGCACATAGCATACAAATATGGCGGCCACCACAAGCGACAGCGCCACGGTTTTTTTGCTGAGCAGCAGCTTTGTTTTTGTCAGGCGCATATACACCAACAATACGCCGCCCGCAATGAGGCTGCGGATGCCGCTGACCGCGAATGGGTGCCAGGGGATAAGCTTTAAAAGCAAGGCGCCCAAGCTCCACATAAGGGCACAAAGCAGCATTTCAACAGCCGCGCGCCGTTCTTTTGTCATAAATGGTATATTCCGCAATCGGTTTTCATACAATGGCGCTTTGATAAATTTTTTGCCTGCCGGCAAACGCGCCGGCAACACAAAACAAAGGCCAGTACTATTGTATAGTTTCCTTTTTTAAAATGCAATGGCGCACCACGCAAGGTGCGCCACGCATGGTGCGCCATACAACCGTTATACTCCCGCATGCCTTTTTATGGCGGCGCGCTCCAGTTCCTCCAGCGTATTTTTTGGGTTTTTTACTTTGGCAAGGAATATCATCGCCGCGATGATGTAAGGCTTGAAGGACGCTTCTTTATAAAGCGGGCCGCGATAGCGTTCAAACACGCTTGCCGCCACTTCGCCCCGCTTACAGCTTATGCCGGTGATATCGGCAGGCAGGCAGTGCATGTACAGCGCCTTGCCGCCTTTGGTTCTCTTCATGAGTTCCTCGGTGCATTCCCAATCCTTATGTTTGGCGTTTTCATTCAACAGCTCTTTTTCAAGCGCGTTGATGCCCGCGCCGTCGCCATTGCCATAAAGCGCGGTGCGTTTTTCCATAGCCTTAAAGGGCGCCCAGCTCTTGGGATATACCACATCCGCACCGGCAAACGCCTCGCCCATGGAGTTGGTCACGCCGAATTTTCCGCCGAATTGCCCGGCGTTATCCTTTGCCACGCCAATAACCTCCTCCATCACTTCATAGCCTTCAGGGTGGGCAAGCACAACATCCATGCCCATGCGCGTCATCAGCCCTATAATGCCCTGCGGCACAGACAGCGGTTTGCCATAAGAGGGTGAATACGCCCATGTCATGGCGATCTTTTTGCCTTTGAGATTTTCTATGCCGCCAAACTCATGTATCAGGTGCAACATATCCGCCATGGATTGCGTGGGGTGATCGATATCGCACTGCAGGTTTACAAGCGTGGGCTTTTGTTCCAGCACGCCGTCGTTATGGCCCGCAGCTACGGCCCGCGCCACCTCGCGCATATAGGCGTTGCCTTTGCCGATATACATATCGTCGCGAATACCTATCACATCCGCCATGAAGGAGATCATGCTGGCCGTCTCGCGCACGGTTTCGCCATGGGCGATCTGGCTTTTGCCCTCATCCAGATCCTGCACGTTTAGCCCCAGAAGGTTGCACGCCGACGCGTAGGAAAAACGTGTGCGCGTGGAATTGTCGCGAAACAGCGATACGCCCAGGCCGCTGTCGAATATACGTGTGGAGATGTTGTTTTTGCGCAGATGGCGCAGCGCGTCGGCCACGGCGAACACGGCTTCGAGTTCCTCGCGGGATTTTTCCCATGTTAGAAAGAAGTCGCCCTCATACATGGCGCTGTAATTGAGTTTGCTCAATACATTTGTAAACTGACGTACATTGCAGGTCATACGCATTCTCCTGACTGTTTTTTGTAAAGCTGGGGTATCGTGGCGTACACGGCGGCGCATGTAACCAGATCCGCCTTCCAGGTTTTCTCGTTGGGGGCGTGGGCCTCTTCTTCCTTGCCGGGCCCCAGACCCACGCAGGGGATGCCTTCACGGCCCATGATTGAAACCGCGTTGGTGGAAAACGTCCATTTATCCACCTTGGGCGTGCCGTAAAGGCCCGTAAAGCCTTCCGCCATGGCGATAAGCGCGGGATGATCCTCCGGCAATACCCATGTGGGAAAGTGGCAATCGGTGGGGTACACAAGCTTCGTCCAGCTTGGGCGGTCATATTTGTACATGGAAACTGCGGCCCCGTATTTTTTTACCGAAGGCAGCGCGCGTATTTCGTCCTGTGCGGAAATATACGTTTCGCCGTCTGTCAGGCGGCGGTCTATGGATATGGCGCACATATCCGCCACGGCGCAGCGCGAGGGGCTGTTGAAGAATATTTCGGATACGGCAAGCGTGCCTTTGCCCAAAAAGGGGTCGTCATGCAGCCTGTCGTTCAGCGCCTTTACCTCTAAAATAATATCGGCCATTTTGTATATGGCGTTGTCGCCGCGCTCGGGCGCGGAACCGTGGCAGCTCACACCCTTGACCTCCACGCGAATCTCCATGCGGCCGCGATGGCCGCGGTAGATATTGCCGTTGGTGGGCTCGGTGACGACAACAAACACGGGGCGTATCTTATCTTCGTTGACGATATATTGCCAGCACAGGCCGTCGCAGTCTTCCTCCTGCACGGTGCCGGTTACGAGTATGGTATTTTGCTTGGGTATCAGGCCTTGTTCCTTCATAATTTTGGCGCCGTACACCGCGCTGACGATGCCGCCCAACTGGTCGGACGCGCCGCGTCCGCCGATACAGTCCTCATCCTCATACCCTTCATAGGGGTCAAAATTCCAGTTGCCAGGCTCTCCCAGGCCCACGGTATCGATATGCGCGTCATAAGCGATAAGGTCTTTGCCGCCGCCCATATAGCCCAGCACATTGCCCATGGGGTCGATCTCAACCTTATCAAAGCCAAGGCTCTCCATCTCGGCGGCGACGCGGCGGATAACACCTTCCTCCGAGCAGCTCTCGCCCGGAATTTTGATGAGATCCCTCAAAAACTTTGTCATTTGCGGCAGGTACGCCTGCGCGGCGCTTTGAATGTTTAAAAAATCCATAATAGCCGTTTTCCTTTCGCGCAAAAATTTGAAATGGGACACTGCATATTTTAAAGGCAGCCATTCTATCGTGGAAGATTTTTAAAAGCGCAACCGTCAGGCGTCGATATAGGCATATAAAGTATACTTGGATATGCCAAAGTGCCTGCTCACCTTATCCCCGCTTTTGGTAATTAAAAATGCGCCCGCTTTATTTAAAAACTGAATGGCGCGTATTTTATCTTCCTTGGTCATCATCGCCACGGGCTTGCCCACAGTGGCTGTGCTTTGCTCTATCAAATCATCCAGAAGGTCGTTTACGTTTACGGGGATACGCTCGGGCCGTTCAACCACCACATGGTTGATGATGGATTTTACGGCGCTCTCCGCCATCAGCAGACCCGTGAGATCGTAGTTGATGGAAAACACGCCCGTCACCTTGTCCGTGTCGTCGCGTATGTAGATGGTGCTGGATTTTACGATGCGCCCGTCGTGCGTTTTGCCCAGGTACCCCAACTGGTCGCGCAACGCGGCGGGATCTTTTGTCATGGCTTCCAGCACGATATGCGAGGGGCCGTCGCCCACCTTGCGGTTGCTTACATGCCCGTTTTCGATGGCGACGATGGTGTTGTCGGCCTGCTTTAAGTCGTGTACAACAACCTCGCAATTGTCGCCGAATTGCGCGGCCAGAGCCGCAGCCATGCGCTTTAAAAATTCCATAGTCAAGGCGTTTTCACACTCCCTTTCCGCATCAACTATACCATATGGCAAACAAAAAAGGGAGAAAAATTTTTAGGTTTTCAAAAAATTTTTTAGGTATGGGGCCTTCCCGCTTGTTTCCCGATAGACCGGTTCTGTTTTCCTGAGCCACGCAAGAAGCCCCGTTCCCGGCCGGCAAGCGGAGCTTCTTTCATGTTCGTTCACCGGCCAGCGCGCGATTTGCCCATTGCTCTTATGCCACCCTTACATATTGCGCGGATACATAGCCGGTCTTTCCGTTTACGGTTACGTGATGCCAACCGTTGCTTGTGCTGTTGATGGTCACCTTGGCGCCTTTAGCCAGCGTGGTGATGATGTTTTTGCTGTCGCTTGTATTCGCCGCAGAGCGCAAACGCACTTTACCCGTGGTGACGCCGGATTTGGCGCTTTCCGCAACTGAGGCGGTTCCGGTTATCTGAACATAATCCTTATGCATGTATCCTTCCTGCGTGCCGGTGGATACCCTGTAAAAGGATCCTTCCTGCCCGTATATGGTCAGCGTGGTGCCAACGGCATAATCTCCTATGATGTTTGTTTGCGTATCAAGGCTGGCGGTGGAGCGCAGCCGCACCCATTCGTTCACCACCTTGCCTGTGGTTACCGTGGTGGCGCCGGAGGAAGATGTGCCGGAAGAGGATGTGGTGGCGCCGGAATTCACTTTTACATAATCCCCGCTGACATACCCCTCCTTACCGTCGGATGTGGTCACCTGGTACCAACCGTCGCTATAGCTGTGTATAGTAAGGGCAGTACCCTTTTTCAGCTGTGTAAGCTTTGCGTGTTTTGTGCCGGGGCCCTTGCGCAGGTTTACCTTGCCGGTCGTAGACCCGCTTTGCGTTGCGCCGCCGCCGGATGAACCCGAAGCGGCGCTTGCCGCCACCGCCACTGCGGATTTGGGCACGTAGCCCGTATACCCGCTCACGGTGATATGGTAGAAATCGCCTTCCTCGCCCAGTATGGTTATGGGAAGCCCCCTTTGCAGCGACGCGACGCGCGCGGAGGTTGTCGACGCCGTTTTTCTAACGAATACGCCTTCGGTAAGAATAGTGCCGGAAAGGCCCGGCGTTACCGTTCCGGAAGCGCCGCCCGCAGTGTCCGCAGTGACGGTATCCGTGGTGGAAGACGTTGCGGGCGCGCCGGTGATCTCAACATATTGGGCGCTCACATAACCGTCCATATTGTTGGCGTTGCAGTAATACCAACTGCCGGAACCATCCGCATAGCCGTAAATGTTGAGCGTATCGTTCTTTTTGAGGGTTTGCAGCTTTTTACCGTTGGTACTCGCTTTATCCCTGAAGTTTAACGTGCTGCTCGTCACCCTGCCATACGCCGTAACGGTATTGGCGGACGCGCCGGGCGAAGTGGCGGTGGTGTAAGCGGTGATCTTTAAATAGGCGTTGGATATATAGCCGGTCTTGCCATCCGGATCAACCAGGGAGAAGCCGTTTTCCTGCGCGTAAACGTTCATGCTTACACCCTTGCCGACCTTGCCCTGGCTCGCGGTGGATGTAGAGGGGCCCGCGCGCAAATTCACCTGGCCCGTGGTAACGGCGGTGCCGATTGGCGCGCCAAGCTGCGTTGTGTCTGTGCCGCCGGCCGCGCCCGCGGCGTTGACCGGGTCTTGCGGCATGGTAAGCCCCATGGATTTGATGGATGCGCCGGGGTAGTAGAATTTGAGTATGCGGTCATAAGACCAGCCGGAGTTAGCCATCTGTTCGGCGCCGCGCTGCGAGAGGCCCACGCCGTGGCCATAGCGGCCGCGCCGGAGTTCCCATCCGTTGTTGGTTTGCGTCAGCGTATAGAGCCGCAGCAATTGCGGCCTTGTAAATACGCCGTTGGCAACAAGCCAGGAGAATTCCTCCATATAGGAGTAGTTCATGGCATAGGCGGATCCATCGGCCTGCTGCACGGTAACGGTGAGCGAGATATCGGCTGCGGCGTTGCTGCGCTGCGTCATGGCGTCGATGGAGTTGATATATACCACCGAAGCGTTTTTGTCTATTTGTCCGCTTTCCTGCAATATTCTGGTGGAACGGCCGCGCAGGTAGTTGGATAGCGCCGCGCTCATGCCGCCGCCATCACCCTGCCGCGGGTAAAAGGCGGCCTCTTGCACGGTAAGAGGGTTGGCGATATCATAAGGATCCTGCACGCGCGCATACGCTTTGTCCCAGATGTAGCGATTGGTGCCCGCCCATATGTCGGATGGCAGCGCGGTTTGCCCGCCGTTGCTGGCGGCGAAGTAACTACAGAGTATGGAGTTGCCCAAAAACAGCCATACGTCGTATGTGGCGTCTACCGCCGCCATAACGGATGTATAGCTGGCGTTGTAACCCTTATATACCTGATCGCTCGCGGTATCGCCGATATCATAATCCGCGCCCGGCGCCATGCCCGAAAGCACATAACATTTTGCCGCCACCGCCTGCGCCTTTAACGATTCGATGGGGAAGTTGTTGCTCATCTCGAACGCCACAACGCCATACAGGTAATGCATGATGGGCACGGTATTGACAATCATGATGGAGCCGCCGGAATATTTGAATTTAAAATGGCCCAGATAGCTGCGTGTAACGCCGCGCGTCACCATGGACAGCGAACCCGCCGAAGGGGCCAGCGTTTGGCGCATTACATTCACGCTGCTGCCGGAATACAGCTCGCCCGACTTGGAATGGGAGAGCACTACCTTGCTGCCGGAAACCTTCACCGTCAGCGTTCCATCGGAAAACGCGGCGCCGGTTTCCTGCACAAAATAGGCGCCGCGCACGGCGATGTTGAGCGTGGTAATACCGCCGTCGCCAATCTTCACGCGCACGGTGGAATAATCCGCCGCCTGCGCCGTTCTTTCGGCAACTACAGGCACGGCCGCGAGCGTCAGCAGTGTCGCCAGTATGATACATATGAGTTTTCTCATGAAATCTCCCCTTTGGCATTTGTAAAATAGTACGGTTGAAGAAACGGCAAAGCTTAAAACTCAATGGGGTTATTGTATCAAAATAATCAAAGCCGGGCTTATTTTCAGGCACTTATTCAAACAATGTTCACAAAACCGACGCGGCCGGCGTTAAGTTTTTCCGTTCCTGTCAAACATTGAAGCGAAAAAGCATCACATCCCCATCCTGCACCACGTAATCCTTGCCTTCCTGGCGCACCAGACCATTTTCCTTGCAGGATTGCATGCTCTTTTGGCGCATGAGCGCATCATAGCTTACCACCTCCGCGCGAATAAACCCGCGCTCAAAATCCGTATGGATTTTGCCCGCCGCCTGCGGCGCGCGCGTGCCTCTTTCAATCGTCCAGGCGCGCACCTCTTTGGGGCCCGCCGTCAGATAGCTTATCAGGCCCAGCAGACGGTAGCAGGCCTTTACCAACTGATCAAGCCCGCCCTCCTCAATACCAAGCTCCTTTAAAAACGCGGTTTTATCTTCGCCGTCAAGCCCGGCAAGCTCTTCTTCAACTTTGGCGCAGATGGTGAGCGCGCAAGCGCCCTCGGCCTTCGCCGCACTGTAGAGCGCGTTTACGCCGTGGGACGGGGGTACGCAAAGCGCGTCCTCCTTGATATTGGCCACATAGATTACCGGCTTTGCCGTCAGCAAAAAGTGCGCGCGCGCCAGCGCGTACGTCTCGCCCGTAAGCGTGCGCGCGGGGTTTCCGGCCTCCAGATGGGCCAGTATCCTGTCCAGCAGCTCAAGCTCCCGCCGCAGCGCGCCCTCGCCGCTTTTCGCCTGTTTGCGCGTGCGCTCCATACGCTTTTCCACGCTTTCAATATCGGCGAATATCAGCTCGATGTTGATGGTTTCCATATCCCGCCCGGGGTCTACCGATCCATCCACATGCACGATGTTATCGTCTTCAAAGCAGCGCACCACATGCACGACGGCGTCCACCTCGCGGATGTGGGATAAAAACTTGTTGCCCAGCCCCTCGCCACGCGAAGCGCCCTGCACCAATCCCGCGATATCCACAAACTCGATCATGGTGGGGGTGACCTTCAGCGGGTTATATATGAGCGCCAGTTGCAAAAGCCGTTCATCCGGCACGGCTACCATGCCCACATTGGGCTCAATGGTGCAAAACGGGTAATTGGCCGCCTGCGCGCCGGCTTGCGTAATCGCGTTAAACAATGTGGATTTGCCCACGTTTGGCAGGCCCACTACGCCCAGCTTCATAGTCTTTCACCTTTCAATTAAACATACACATCCAATATGATTATACTGGCGCAACGCATGGATTGCAAGGGACAGGCGGCCATTTTACGCAATATATAGATACATTTTGCCGTTTTAAACTAAATATGGTATGGGCGGCGCATATGCGGCGGCAGCCGCGCAAGCGGCCGCAAATCGATTTATTTTGCATTCGGCGCGGGGGAATAGTATACTTTGTTTCAGATACACATTTCAATAAATGGAGCGGTTGTATGTCAAGAAAGACATTTATAACGGTGATTGCGGCGGCGGTATGCGTGATTGCCGCGGCAGGCGCGATACTGGTGTTCAGCGGCAACAGGCGCGGCATGACAAGGTTATCCAAAACCCGCGCGCTGCAAGAAATGCCCCTGCTTTTCATCACCGGTGAAGAATACGCGCTGATGCGCGCCGCCCGCGAGGATGCCACCGTGAAAGAGATATTGGCATCGCAGCAAAACGAGGCTTTTGCATTGACCATATTGCAAGAGGGCGACCGGGCGCGTTTGCTGGGGCCCCTTTTGCCCGAGGGCGCCGTATTTGGCGATTTTGCCGTAACCAATAAAACCGTTGTGATAGAGTATATGCTGCAAAACGACCGCGTGGTGTTGGAATGCCTGCCCGGCGCCGGCATAAACAAAACTATTATGCGCTATGACAATGCGGCCGATATCGCCAATGGCGGCATGGCGCTCTATACCAATAACGACAACGCCGTGTTCCAGTATTTTAAAAGGGAACAATAAATAACCCCACGCACCTTAAAAGATGTTTACCGGGCATAGGTAATACGCGCGACGGCGTTAAGGTCAAGCCCTGCCAACTGCCCGGCCATCAGCGCATAATAGCCCGCGCACGCAATCATGGCGGCGTTGTCGCCCGTATAACGGGGATGTGGCGCAAAAAAACGCAGGCCGCTTTCTTCAGTGCGCTTTGAAAACGCTTCTTTAAGCGCTTTATTGGCCGATACGCCGCCCGTTAGCGTGAGCAAGGCCGCGCCGCGCATTGTGGCCGCCCGCATGGTTTTATCCACAAGCGCCCGCACGACGCTGTGCTGGAAGGACGCGGCCACATCCGCGTAATTTACGTTCCCGCCGCGCGACCGCATCCTATGCAGATAGTTGATAACCGCCGTTTTCACGCCGGAAAAGGAGAAGTCCAAGCTATCCCGCAGCGCTGCCGGCAGCGGCAAGGCGTTGGGGTTTCCCATGGCCGCAAGCGCTTCCAGTCTGGGGCCGCCGGGGTAACCCAGGCCCAGCACACGCGCAATTTTATCAAACGCTTCGCCCGCCGCGTCGTCGCGCGTACAGCCTATCAGCGTGGCGGACGTATACGCCCCCACATCGAATATATGGCTGTGCCCGCCGGATGCCACCAAACAGATAAAGGGCGGCGCGCAATCCGCATGACTGATGTAGTTGGCCGCGATATGCCCCGCTATATGGTTCACCCCTACCAGCGGCAGGCCCCCGGCGTACGCAAGGCCCTTTGCGTAGCTCACGCCGGTAAGCAGCGCGCCCACAAGCCCCGGGCACGCGGTAACGGCAATGGCGTCGATATCCTTTAGCGTCATACCGGCCTCATGAAGCGCCCTTTGCACCACGGGGCCAAGCTGCTCCACATGGTTACGCGAGGCAAGTTCGGGCACCACGCCGCCATACCGCTCGTGCACGGGTATCTGCGAATATACGGCATTGCCGTATACCTGCCTGCCGTCTTTCACCACGGCCGCTGCGGTCTCGTCGCAGGATGTTTCGATGCCCAGCACCACGGCCGATTGTTTTTCTATCAGGCTTTGCGCGCGCTTTTGCGCGATATCCATATAGCGCATGCTTACGCCGCGCCCAGCCTGCGCCTGAAAAACCTGGCGTTAAATACAAACGCCAAGGCGAACAGCCCCAAAAAGAACACCAAAAACAACTCCACCATGCGCAGTATAATACCGTAAAACAGCTCTGACGGCATCATGTTTATCATGCGGCTGGTGGCGAGGTCGAACAGCCATAGGTCGTTATTGAAGAATACGAGATGAAAATACGTCCAAAACGCGTTAAAGTCCAGCGTGGCAAACGCTGTAAGCGCAAGGAGCAATAATAAAAACAGCCCGCCCGCCCACAGGTACGCGCGCGCCAGCATGCATATTGCCGCCCGCCTGTAAACGAACGCCAGCGCCGCCGCGAACAGGATATATGCCGCCAGCATCACCCATGACGCCGTGCGCCAATTTTGGTAGAGTACCTTTACATCCACCATATGCGCGCGTTCGCGCTCGTTAAACATGGAAACAATCTCTCCGTTCACCGTCACGTCAATATCGATGCTGTCAGCCCGGCCCTCCATATAGTCGATCATTTGACTGCTGGCGCGCGTCAATTCCCCGGTGGTCATGCCCATGCCGGCGGCCTGGCCGATGGATGCGTAGAGCCCATAAAACATGTCGTCGTCATTGACGCATGCCTGCAGGCTGAAAAACAAAATGGCGGTGATAAAAGCCAGGCACAGCAGCACCGCAACGGGGCGCAAAGGCCGAGCAAGTGGTTTCATAAGGCGTTCCCCCTGAACTGATGAGGTTTTTATAAGCGGCGCCGTGGCGTTACGCCTCGGGCATAGCCCTTACATGCCAGATTTCACCGGCGTATTCCCCAACCGCGCGGTCGCTGCTGAATTTGCCGGCGCCAGCGGTATTCATAAGGCACATGCGCCCAAAGGCGGCGCTGTCGCGGCAGGCCGCGTTCACGCGCTCTTTGGCGGCGATATACTCCATGAGCTCCAGCAGCACGAAATACCGGTCGGGCATGCCGTAATTGCCGCTAAGCAAACTGTCGTGAATTTCCGTATAAATATCCAGCTTGCCGAATGTGCCGTCCACCAGCGCATCCACCAAACGACGCACACGCGGCTCGTTGTTGTAAATATCATAGGGGTTGTAATATGCGCGTATGGCGTTCAATTCGGCTACGGATTTGCCGAATATAAAATTGTTTTCAGCCCCGGCCTCCTCTACTATTTCTACTGTGGCGCCGTCATACGTGCCCAGCGTCACGGCGCCGTTTAGCATCAGCTTCATATTGCCTGTGCCGCTCGCCTCGGTGCCGGCAGGGGATATCTGCTCGCTCACATCCGCCGCGGGTATGATATGTTCCGCGTAAGAACAATTGTAGTTCGTAACGAACACCATCTTAAGCAAATCGTTCATGGCGGGGTCGGCGTTTATTTTCGCCGCGATATCCTGTATGAATTTGATAATGCCCTTGGCGCGCCAATAGCCTGGCGCCGCCTTGGCGCCGAATATCACCGCAGTGGGCATATAGTTTTGTATGCGGCCCTCTTTTAGCCCATAATAGGTATCCAGCACCGAAAACGCGTTCATCAGCTGCCGTTTGTATTCGTGCATGCGTTTCACCTGCACGTCAAACACAAAGTGCGGCGGCAGCGCGACACGCTCGGTTTTTTCTATGAGCGCGGAAAGCCGCCGCTTTTTCGCGCGCTTTATAGCGTTGAATTCTTCCACATCCGCATCGGACAGATAGCCCTTCAGGCCGCTGAGCCGGGATAGATCTTTTATCCATCCGTCGCCTATACGCCGCGTGATAAAGCCGGAAAGCTCGGGGTTGCACAGGGCAAGCCAGCGGCGCTGGGTGACGCCGTTGGTGATATTGATAAATTTGTCGGGGTAAAGATTATAAAAATTCTTCAATACGTCGTGCTTGAGTATTTCCGTATGAATGCGCGCCACGCCGTTTACCGTGCGACAGCAGTAACCGGCGAGATTTGCCATGTGTATGGTGGTTTCCTGTATGATGGAGATTTTTTCGATATTGGCTACGCCGCGCTCCAGCAACTCGCCGCAAAACCTGGCGTTGATGCGGTAAATTACATCAAACACATGGGGTATGACGGACTTGAAGAGCTCTACGTCCCATTTTTCCAGCGCCTCAGCCATCACGGTGTGGTTCGTATAGGAGAACACATGGCGCGCCGTATCCAGCGCGGCATCAAAATCAAAGCCCTCGCGCATCAGCAGGCGAACAAGCTCGGGTATGGATACCACCGGGTGCGTATCGTTGAGCTGCACGCACACCAGCGATTTGAAGTTTTCCAAACTGCCGTTGTTGTTGCGTTTAAAGTTGTGTATGATATCCTGCAGCGACGCGCTGCTCAAAAAATACTGTTGCTTCAGCCGCAGCTGTTTGCCCGTAAATGTGGAATCGTTGGGATACAATACGCGGGTAATATCCTCCACGGCGTTTTTTTCTCTTACAGCACGGTCATACTGCTGGTCGTTGAACGCCTGAAAGTCAAACTCCTCCATGGGCTCGCTCTGCCACAGGCGCAGCGTGGCGATATCGTTTGACCGGTAGCCTATCACCGGCATGTCGTAGGGGATGGCGTGCACCGTTTGGTTTAAAAACTCCACCTGCACGCTGTGCGTATCGCGCCGTATGCTCCACGGGTCGCCCTGGCGCTGCCAGTCGTCGGCGCTTTCCACCTGGAAGCCATCGCGAAAGCTTTGCTTAAAGAGCCCGAATTTATAGCGCAGCCCATAACCGTCCAGCGGCAGGCTGTGCGTGGCGGCGCTGTCAAGGTAGCAGGCGGCAAGCCGGCCAAGGCCCCCGTTGCCAAGCGCCGCGTCTTCAATCTCTTCAAACGCGGCAATATCCATGCCGCGCGCCAAAAACGCATCCCTGACCTTGTTTAGCAGGCCAAGCGCGTACAGGTTGTTATAAAGCATGCGGCCCATCATGTATTCTGCGCTGAAGTAATACGCGCGCCGCGCCTGGCCGCGCCGGTGGCGGGTGTTAAACCATTCCTCGGCTATGCTTTCCATCGCCTCCTCGGATATGGCGTCGTGCATCTGGCTGACCGACGCATCCGTCAGCGATGCCTGATACTTGCTTTTCAACCGCAGCTCTATTTCGTTCAATGATATCTGTTCGCTCGTCACAGTGCCTCCTATGCTATGCCCATCGCATTGGCAATCGCATTATACCAGTATAGCATAAATTGAACCCAACACCATACCATGCGCGCCGCGCCATAATGGTATCACAAATTGTTTCCACAAATAGTTTACATCAAGCGCGTATGCTTATGCTATAATATTTATAAAAGCGAGGGGGCGATTATTATGGAAAACATGACCGCTACGCTGATCTGTTTGGGCATAGGTATCCTACTGTTCGTCATAGAAATGTTCACGCCGGGCCTGGGCATACCGGGCTTTGTGGGAGCGCTGGCGTTTTTCGCGGCGGTGCTGCTGCAAATCAACAACCCCGTGGGCATTGTATTCATGGTCGCGCTGGCGCTGTTCTTAATCTCTGTGGGCCTGCTCGTATTCTTCAGGATTGTTTCCGGCCGCAAATTCGAAAACTCAAAAGTGGTGCTAAACGAAAAGATAAACGGGTTTTCCACAAATTTAACCGGCAAGGAAGCGCAGGCGCTTACCGGCGGCATGGGCAAGGCCGTTACGCCGTTGCGCCCCGCCGGCAAGGCGGAATTTGACGGCGCGGTGCTCGATGTTTCCACGGCGGGCGAGTATTTGCCCGAGGGCACGCGCGTTACGGTAGAAAAAGTAGAGGGCCTGCGCATACTCGTGCACGCGGCCCCGCCGGAGGGTTAAACGTGCCGTTTTGTAAAGTATGCGGAACGCCCTACCTCAAAACCGACGGGGCGTGCCCCACATGCAACGCCTTAAGTTTGTTGCGCCAACAATCGCGGCAAGAGCCCGGTATGGCGCCTGAAAAGCTTAGCCGCGAGCGCAAAAAAAGCTGGCTGGGGCTAGCGCTTGGCATACCGCTGTTTATTATATTTATCTATGCCATGCTTCACATCATGAGCGCGCTTAAACCCGCGTGATAACGTAAAGAAAGGGCCGCGCGACATTTTCGTTTGTTTCGCGCGGTTTTTAAATATAAAACCGGTAGTACAGCAACATTCGCTCTTGAAAGGAGACTTGCCAATGTATAATGTAACATCCGTTATCTTCCCCACTGTCATAGGCATCCTTATCATCATCGCGCTTGCAATCGTCTTCAGCCTGATACCCGTGCGGTTATGGATCGCGGCGCGCGCTTCCGGCGTACAGGTGCGTATATCGCAGCTCATCGGCATGCGCATACGTAAAGTTGTGCCTGCGCGTATCGTAAACCCGCTTATCAAGGCCACCAAGGCGGGGCTTTTTGTGCCGCTCGATAAGCTTGAGGCGCATTATCTCGCGGGCGGCAACGTGGATAAAGTCGTAAACGCGCTCATCGCCGCGCAGCGCGCGGCCATCCCTTTGGATTTTGAGCGCGCTTCCGCCATCGATCTCGCCGGCCGCGACGTGTTGCAGGCCGTGCAGATGAGCGTTAACCCCAAGGTGATCGAAACCCCCATCATCGCCGCCATCGCCAAAGACGGCATCGAACTGCGCGCCAAGGCGCGGGTAACGGTGCGCGCCAATATCGACAGACTCGTGGGCGGCGCCGGTGAAGAAACCATCATCGCTCGTATCGGCGAGGGCATTGTTACGACGGTAGGCTCTTCGCCCACGCATTCCGCCGTGCTTGAAAACCCCGACAGCATCTCGCAAACGGTGCTCAACAAGGGCTTGGACGCCGGCACAGCGTTCGAGATACTTTCCATCGATATCGCGGATGTGGACGTGGGCCGCAATATCGGCGCGCAGCTGCAGATAGACCAGGCCGAAGCCGACAAGAAAATCGCCCAGGCAAAGGCCGAAGAGCGCCGCGCCATGGCCGTTGCGCAGGAGCAGGAAAACCAGGCCGAAGTGCAGGGCATGCGCGCCAAGGTGATCGAGGCGGAGGCGGATGTGCCGCGCGCCATGGCCCAAGCGCTGCGTGACGGCAAACTTGGCGTGATGGATTATTACAATATGCAAAACGTGATTTCCGATACGCAGATGCGCCAATCCATCTCGCATGGCGCCGCGCCCGCAAGGCCGGATGAAACGCAGCAATAATCGCCGACTGCAGAAAGGCCGGTGAAGCATGGAAGTTATTATCTTAATTGTTGCCGTCATATCGCTGGTGGCGCGTATTTTAAGCATATCCAAGGAAAAAGCAAAGAAGGAAGAGCAACGCCGTAAGGCGCGGGAGCAGGCGGCTATGGGGCGGACCCAGCGGGCCCGGCCGCAGCAAAGCAGAGCGGAAGATGCACGCTTCCCGGATTATGCGCCGCCCATGTGGCAGGAAAGACCAGCCGGACGCGACCGGGCGGTTTCACCCGTACAGCAAACGGCGTCGGCGCGGGTAACGCCCGCACAGCGGTATGGCTCGGCGCAAAGGCAAACGCCGGCGCGGCCGCGTGATCCCCGGTTTCCCGATTTCATAACGCCGGATACGGCGCGCCGCGCACAGCCTGGCGGGCAGCCCGCACGCGCGCCCGGCGAAGGTGAAAGCGCCTCGCCCGCCAGAAAGACGCCGGTGGCGGCGAGCATCGCCACCTCATTGACGCAAACGCAGGGACGCAACGAAACCATCATACGCGGCGATCAGCATGACGCCGCCCATACGGAAAGCTCTATGAGCGGCGCCGCGTATTGCCCGCCCGCAAAGCACCGCGCGCACGCGCTGCGACCCGGAGAGACCCATGGCACGCGCGCGCAGCAACCAGGCATGGCCGCCCAAGCGCTTGCCGGGGGGATGCAAAACAAAAACGCGCTGGTGTTTGGCGTGATCATGCAGGAAATTTTGGGCAAGCCCAAGGCGCTGCGTCACTAAGGCAGTAAGCGCTGTTTGTAATCCCGCCGTAATCCCGCCATTGTAAAGTGGCGGGATTACTTGCAGCTTTGAACGAAATCGTATAAACTGCAAGCATGCGATATCGTACAATACAAATCGCGCAAGGGGAAGCGGACTGTTGAGAAAGCTTGAGCGGTTGCTTGATGCAATTTTTTTGGCGCTGCTGGTGGCGCTGTTTAGCTATTGGCTTTTTAGCGGGTTGATTGCGGGCGCGCCCCAAAAACTGTTGGGCGTTGTGGTGGCCCCCACCACGCAGCTCACGGTTGCGGCCATTGTAATGGCCGCGCTTGTATGCGCGCTTTTCGGCGTGCTGGGCGTATTTATGATTGGCGCGGTGTTTAGCAGTTGGAACGGGCAGATCGATATCGCCATCAGCGACGGCCTGGGCCGCAGGAGCCGCAGACTATTCTACCGGCACCCGTGGGCAAAGCTTATATTGTGCGTGCTTGCGGCGAGGCTATTGGTATATACGGCGGCATATATACTCTACACATCCGCAAACGGTTATCAGGGCGGCCTTTTGGATACGTTGCCGCTCTGGCTCAAGGGGGATGCGCCGCATTACCTGGGCATTGCGGAAAACTGGTATGTGACAGAAGGCGATCCGCGGTTTCATATCGTGTTTTTCCCGCTGTATCCCATCTGCGTGCGCATATTCAACGGCATGGTGCATCATACGTTTGCTTCGGGCATGGCGCTGTCGCTGCTCTTCACAGTGGCTGCATGCGTGCTGCTCTATGAGCTTGCCCTGCTGGATATGGATCGCGAGGCCGCCTGGCGGGCCGTAAAATACCTGCTGCTGATGCCGGCCGCGTTTTTGCTGTGCGCGCCCATGAGCGACGCGTTGTTTTTCATGCTTTCGCTGGCGTGCATGTTGGCCGCGCGCAAAAAACGCTACGCGCTGGCCTGCGCGCTGGGGGGCTTTGCCGCCTTTACAAGGGTGCTGGGCGTGCTGCTGCTTGCGCCGGTATTGATTGAAATGGGCGGGGATATTGCCCGCGTGAAGCTCGCCGGCGATACTGTAGCAGGCCGCTTTACGCGGCGCACACTGCCGCTGTTGCTGCTGATACCCGCAGGGCTATTGCTGTATATCTATATCAATTACCGCGTAACGGGCAACGCGTTTCAGTTCATGGTTTACCAAAGCGAGCACTGGTCGCAAAACATGGGCCTGTTCTTCAATACGGCGGCTTACCAGACAAATAACTTTTTGAATAATATCCATATCAACCCCGCCGTCGCCTATGGCCTGTGGCTGCCCAACCTTGTTTTCCTTGTGGGCGCGCCCGCTGTCGTGCTTTTGGGACAGCGGCCAAACCGGCGCAAACGCGCGGTGTTTGCGCATAGCCCCGTGGGCGAGCCGTTACGGCAGCCATACGGCATGCGGGCAAGCTATATCGCGTTCTTTCTGGCGTATTATTTAACGGGCATGGGCACGACATGGCTGCTGTCCGCGCCGCGGTACCTCACGTGTTGCTTTGTGCTGTTGCTTGCGCTTGCAAGCAAAGAGCGCTCCAGGCTTGCAAACGCCTTCATCTATATTCTATTGATGACGACGCAGTTCTTATATCTGGCCGCGTATGTGGCGGGCTGGCCGGTGTATTGAGTAGCGCGCCGCGCAACAAACCGCCTTTTGTATAACGGGCTTTGTTGGCGGAACAATTGCGGAAGGTACATGCGGATGAAACTTTACATGAAATTATTCGGCGCGTTTTTTCGCATTGGCCTCTTTACGTTTGGCGGGGGGTACTCCATGCTGCCCATGCTGCAACGCGAGGTGGTCGATAAGTATGGCTGGGCTACAAATGATGAGCTTTTGGATTGCTTTTCCATCAGCCAGTGCACGCCGGGCGTCATCGCCGTCAACAGCGCCACTTTGATTGGCTATAAGCAGGCAAAGCTGGCGGGCGCGCTGTTCGCGACTATCGGCGTTATCACGCCATCCATCATCATCATTACAATCATAGCCGCAACATTACAGAATTTTATGCATATCGCGGCGGTGGCGCACGCGTTTGCCGGCATACGCGTCGCGGTGGCGGCGCTGATTGTATCCGCCGTGATCAAGCTTATTAAAAGCAATGTGCTGCAACAACCCGCCGAAGATGGGAAGCAAGGCCCCGGGCCTTTTTTTAAGCGCCATTGGTTACGGCTTTTGCTTTTTATTTTGTCGTTTGCCATTGTGGCGTTCTTTTCGGTTTCTCCCATTTTCATCGTGGCGGGCGCAATCCTTACAGGCATCGCGCTTGTTGGAAAGGCGGCTGCGTGAGGGAATTGCTTTTGATGTGCTGGGAGTTTTTTAAAACAGGCCTTTTCGCCATAGGCGGCGGCATGGCCACCATACCGTTTTTGGCCGGACTTGCACAAAACTACCCGCAGTGGCTCAGCGTTGCGGATCTATCCGATATGATCGCCATCAGCGAGAGCACGCCCGGCCCCATAGGGGTAAATCTGGCTACGTATGTGGGATTCCATGTGTTTGGGGTGTGGGGCGGTGTTGCCGCCACCTTATCGCTGGTATTGCCTTCGTATATCATTCTCATACTCGTTGCGAAGGCGCTTGACAGGTTTATGAAGAACCGCTTTGCCAAGGGCGCGTTTATTACGTTGCGCCCTGCCGTAACGGGGCTTATCGCAGCCGCAGGTTACCAGGTGTTTCGCATAGCGCTCTTTCGTGAGGGCGCGCTTCTTATGGGCGCGGCGCTGCTGTTTTGCGCGCTGTTGTTTTTTACGCAATGGAGCAAAACACAAAAGCTGCACCCTGTTGTATGGATAGCTGTCGCGGCTGTTGCCGGCGTGATATTTCAATTTTAACGGCGCGTATGCGTTTGGCCGGAAAGCGAAAAAAACGCGCGCATAAAATCAGGCGCGTAATAGCCGTAAAGCGGTTATGATACCGTACCCACTTATAATAACTCTCCCGTTTGTGCATACTTGCTGCATGACGAAGGAGGGATTTATGCAAAAACTCGTTTATAACGGCAGCATATTGCTGCTGCTGGCGCTGGCCGTGTTTTTTGTTTGCGAGGCGGCGAGCCCCCGTATATTAAAAGAGCCGGCCGCAACGGCCGCCCGTCCGCCCGCAAACGCGGCATGGCAAGGCGCTGCGTGGCAACCTGCCGCGTGTCCCGACGAAAACCTTGATGTGCTGCGGCTGCATATCGTGGCCAACAGCGACAGCGCGGAAGACCAGCGCGTCAAACTGCTGGTACGCGATATGCTGCTTGCGCACTTCGCGCCGGCAAATAGCCTGCGGCAGGCTGAGGAACTGCTGTTAGACGCGGGAGATGATGTGCTTGCGGCAGTCGGCGATGTGCTTTTGCGCGAGGGCTGCGCCTATGGCGCGCAACTGCGCTTTGGCGTGATGGACTTCCCCGCGCGCGCATACGCGGGCGTTTTGTATCCTGCCGGCGCGTATGAGGCGTTGCGCGTAGAGCTTGGCGCGGCGGGCGGGCAAAACTGGTGGTGCGTATTGTTCCCGCCGCTTTGCCTGGTGGATATCGCTACGGCGGATCTGCCCGGCACCGACGAACTGGTGTTTGAAAGCGATATCGCCGCATACTTAAAGCGTCTCAAGGCGGGTCATAAAAAACAATAAGTGCTGTAATACGCGATCATCCGAGGCGCGAGGCGCTTCTTTGATACAACAAGGGGACACTAAAAAGGCCGCCGGCTTTGTGCGCTGCGGCCTTATCGGCTGGGCTGGGCTGCGCTGCGCTATTCTTCGTCCAAGCTGTTCAGGCGGCGCCCCACGATATCGGCAAGCGTATCCAGCAGATCGTCGTCGGCAGGCAAAAACTCCTCCGTATCGCCGTTGACCACCACTTTCATGATATACACGTCCTGCTCGTCGCAGTCGCAGTCTTCATCCTCGTCATCTTCGTCATCTTCGTAATCTTCATCTTCATCTTCATCTTCATCTTCGTCATCTTCGTAATCTTCATCCTCGTCATCTTCTTCCGGCAAATCCGAAAGATCCATCAGTACGGCATACTCCTGCCCTTCGTGTTCGAAATAATCGATCACATCCAGCTCAAATTCGTTGCCGTCGTCGTCAGAAAATACGACTACATCCCGTTCTTCTTCCATTTTTATACAGACCTGCCTTCCGTCTATTTTATTGTGTCATCCGGGGCGTGCGGTTTTGCGCGCCTTTATGCCGCCACGCTGTTTCATTTTTCCTATTGTATCGCATTTTGGCGGTTTTATCAATTCATACTTCAATAGAAGGCGCTTTGCGAGAAAATGTGAGGAATTTTGACAAACGGGGAATGAAGCGGTAGACAGTATCAGGCAACAGGCAAGTCATTTCCCAACACAAAAACGCTCGAATATATGATCGATCACGCTTTCATCCACATCGTTGCCGGTGATAGCGCCAAGCGCCGACAGCGCATCGCGCAGATCCGTGCCGACGCAATCGGGATCGGTTTGTCCATGCGCGCGCGCGTTTTCTATGGCGCCAAGCGCGTTTTCCAGCGCGCTGATATGCCTTTGGTTCGTGATAAGCGCGTCCTCTACGGGCGCCGCGTATTCTAAAATGGTTTTTAGCAGCGCGTCAAGCCCCTCGCCGGTTATTGCGCTGACGCATACTACCTTCTCCCCCGCAAGCGCGGGCATATCCGCAACAAGCCAGGCTGCGGGCATATCCGCCTTTGTACAAAGCACGACGCGCCGCATACCCGCGGTATCCCGCAATAGGGCGCGCCCGTTCTCATCAGGCTTTGCCGCGCCATCCAATAGCACAAAAACAAGATCCGCGTTTTGCGCGGCGGCCCAGGCGCGCGTTACCCCTTCGCGCTCGGCCTCGTCATCGGTTTGGCGTATGCCCGCCGTATCGGTAAACATCACCGGCATGCCGCTTATGGGTATGAGTTCATCGAGCGTATCACGCGTTGTGCCGGGACTTGCCGTCACAATGGCACGCCGGCGCCCCAGCAGCGCGTTGAGCAGGCTTGATTTGCCTGCGTTTGGCGCGCCCAGCAGCACAACGCGAAACCCGTCCCTCAGTACCCGCGCCCGATAGCCCTGCTCGATCAGGGCGGATAGCATCCCCGCCGCGCAGGAAAGCCGGCAGCTCAGGTCGGCATATACCTCTTCACCCACCTCGTCGGGGTAATCGATGGCGGCGTTGATTGCGCCCAGCGTACCTATGACGTGCGCCTCCACGGCACGCACGGCCTCGCTCAGTTTGCCCTGCATCTGCCTGAGCGCCGCGCGGGCCGAAAGCCGCGCCTGCGCGCCAATCAAATCCATCACGGCCTCCGCCTGGGATAGATCCAGCTTGCCATTAAGGAACGCGCGTTTGGTAAACTCGCCCGGCGCCGCAGGCTTTGCGCCCAGCGCCAGCAGCGCGTTGTGCACAGCTTGCAGCACGGCAACGCCGCCATGGCAATGCAGTTCAAACATATCCTCCCCGGTGTAACTCCCCGGCGCGGGAAAATAGACGACCATGGCGTCATCCAGTCTGTGACCGCCATAAGCAAGGGCCGCGCGCAAAAGCTGCCGCGGCCTGGCCTTACATTCTATTGCGGTTAACCCGGCCAATACGCCGACGCACCCCGGCCCGCTTACGCGCATAATAGCAATAGCGCCGCCGGCAGGGGTGGCAAGCGCGAATATGGTATCCATCAGCGTTTGGGCAGTATCACCACATGCCGGTTGGGTTCCTCTCCCTCGCTTCGGGTGGTGACATAAGGGTGATCTTGCAGAGAAGCATGCAGCACCCTGCGCTCATAAGGGTTCATAGGCTCCAACGATACGGCGCGCCCGCTCGTTTTCACGCGGGAAGCCTGCTGGCGCGCAAGCCTGCGCAGTGTTTCTTCGCGCTTGCTGCGATACCCTTCCGTATCGATGGTTACCCGGCGATATTTTTCCTGTTTATGGGCATGGTTATAGCAAAGCGATGTGATATACTGCAGCGCGTCGAGCGTTTCCCCGCGCCTGCCTATCAGCAAGCCTTTTTTTGTGCTGTCGATGCGTAAGCGCAGGCCGTCCTCCGTATCAGCGGCCAACACCGTAGCGTCTATGCGCATGCGCGTAAGCAAGCCCGCCAAAAACTGCGCCGCTTCGTTATCGTTGGCCGCCTCCAGGCTGTAATCGTATTGTTCTTCCGGCGGCGGTGTGCATTGCTCACGCCGCTTACTATCGTGGCTGGGGCGGCGGTCATCCTCCCGCAGGCCCGTGCGCTGCCTGTCGCCGCGCTGCGGCCCGTCGCCATGTTGCGGCCCGTCTCCGCGCTGCAGCCTGTCGCTATGTTGCGGCCCGTCGCCGCGCTGCGGCCTGTCTCTATGTTGTGGCCCGTCGCCGCGCTGCGGCCTGTCGCCGCGCTGCGGCCTTTCCTGCCGTTTTTCGCTTTCCCGCCCGGCAATAATGGCCTCCACCTCTTCGGGCTCACGCTGCGTCAGGCGCACCATGGCCATTTTCGCGCCGATGCCAAACAGGCCCTTGCTTTCGTTTTGCAAGGTATGGATGATGACTTCATCGATGGACAGACCCATCTCCTGCAGACCGTGGAATACGGCCTCGTCTATGGAATGGCCGCTAAATTCTCCGCTTTTCATAACCGCCAGCCTTTCTTGGCCTACGCCATTATGCCCTCGTGCCACCGCCGCAGGCCACCGCCGCGGCACAGTACCGTATCGTTGGCGCGGTCAGGATACCGGCGCCATACGCTCTTCTTTTTCTTTGTCTTTTTTAAATTTTTTATTCAACGCCAGATTTGTCAACGTGGAAACTACGTTGCTGATGGTCCAATACACGGCAAACGCGGCGTTATTCGTCAGGCAGAACATAAAGGATACAATCGGCATCATCCACATCATCATTTTACCGGTGCCGGCGCCGGGCGAACCGGTGTCGGCCTTGGGCTGGTTCTTTTGCGTCAGCCAGCTGGAAAAGAGCATCGTGACGCCCGACAATACGGGCAACACAAACCAGCCGTTGCTATATCCGGCGTATTGCTGTGTGATGGGCGCAACCAGCCTGTTGTATTCGACAATGGACGCGGCGGGTATATTCTTCACATCTTCCACAAAGAGCCCAAGCCGTGTAAACACCTCCGCAGCTGCGGGGTTTTCCTGAAAATAAATGAGATTTTTTAAATTGGGTATGGCTAAAAAACTCTCCGCCGCCATAACGACGGGCTTCATGCCGTTATCGGGCTGCCAGATGTTTGTAACCCACAGGAAGCGGAATTCGCCGAAAAGTTCCGACGAGCCGGTTTCGGCAAGCTCCACCAAAAGGCGCACCATATGCTCGTAGCCCCATGTGCGGAAGGCGTTGAAGAAGAATATGAAAACCGGCATGGTAAGCAAAAGCGGCAGGCACCCGCCAAGCATGCTTACGCCGCGCTCTTTCATCAGCTTGGACTGCGCCTGTTGCAGCTTTTGCGGGTTGTTGGCGTATTTTTTTTGCAGCTTTTGCAAATCGGGCTGTATCTCCTGCATCTTCAAGCTGGATTTGCGCGATTTGATATCGCCAAATATCGTGATACCGCGCATTGCCACCGTAAAAATGATGATGGTCAATACAATGCTGCCGCTCGTTACGTTTTCCGTCAGCCAGCGCAGGCCCAGAAACACCCATCTTACAAGTACAAAACTATCCGTCACGTGAACTTATCCTCCCCGCCGAAACCGCGTTCAGCCTGTCGTTGTTTTTTATAGGGCCGCAACCCCGGCGCCGCCTATGGCACCGGGTCATATCCGCCCCTGGAAAACGGGTTGCAACGCAAAATACGCCATATCGCCAGTATGGCGCCATAAAGCGCGCCATGGCGCTCTATCGCTTCATAGGCATAGCTTGAGCACGTGGGTATGTACCTGCAATGGTATCCCAGCGCGGGCGATACCTCACGCATGTAAAAGCATATACAGGCCAGCATGAATTTTTTCATTTCGCGCGCGGCTCCCCGGGCCAGTTCATCAGTAAATCCGCCTTTGCAATCATTTTTTGCACGTTGAAACAAATTCTTGTGTAAGATTCCTCCAGCACAGCCGGGCGTGCGATCAATATCAGATTGTGGTTGGGGCGTATACGCTCCAGCAACGGCGAAAACGCCGCGCGCAACCTTCGCTTCGCCCTGTTGCGCTTTACACTGTTGCCCACTTTTTTGGATGCCGCAAACCCTATGCGCACGCCGTTATGCGGCGCCGCCGCCCCGTTTTTGGATGGGCGCTGTCTTCTGTGATTGCGCGCATATATCAATGTGCACGAACTACAGCCCACCGATTTGCCCACCCGATAGGTAAATTGAAAGTCTCTGTTCTTTTTTAGAGAATAACAGCGTTTCAATTATAAATAAAAGCGCGGCGATAACGCCGCACAAGCGCCCAAACTTATGCGCTCAACCGTTTTCTGCCCTTGAGCCTGCGGCGGCGAAGCACGTTGCGCCCGTCGCTTGTTTTCATGCGTTTGCGAAACCCGTGCACTTTGCTGCGCGTGCGCTTTTTGGGCTGATACGTCATTTTCATTGCTTTAGTACCTCTTTTTTAACTTCTCGTATTTTTAACTTCTCGTATTTTGTATGTTCCCGCGTTTTTTATGTTTCCGCAACGCCATTCCATGTTTTCGCAACGCCAAAAGAATAAAACGCCTTCGCACGAAAAAAGCCTCTTTGCAAGCAATACCAACGCTTAGCGGCCTGACGAAGAAAACTACGCCGGATGCGGAAAATACGCCATAACTACGGGCGAATCCCCCAACTGCCTGTTAAGTATAGTTGAAAAACCACCAAGCGTCAAGGGTTCGCGCGAACTCTTCACAAAGCTTCACAAAGCCGCGCAAAACAGGCTTTCACAATCGCGTATGGCGCACGCCCCGGTTTCGCCCCGTTTGTTCTGAAACATTAAAAAAACGGGCGTTCCCGCGCTCTATACCTATCGCCTTATAGACAGAAATGCGTAAAATACTTATAATATATTTAAGTAAACGCCAATTTCGTGACGGTCTTGTTTATAGCGCCGTGTTTTACGCGTGAATTGGCCATTACAAAAGTATCCATACGGTACGGCGGCAGGGAGAACCATTATCCCGGAACCAACGGAAAGGCGCAGGTATGCTTAAAAATATCAAACACATACATCTGATTGGAATAGGCGGGTGCAGTATGAACGGCCTCGCGCAAATACTGCACAGGCAGGGCTATAGCATCACGGGCTCCGACAGGGACAGTTCGCCCTTTACCAGGCGGCTGCAAAGCATGGGCATACCCGTCGCGCTGGGCCACGACGCAAAAAACGTGCAAGGCGCCGAGCTAGTCATCTACACCGCCGCCATTGGGCCCGACAATGCGGAGCGTGTGGCCGCCAGGGAAAACAATATACCCGAGATGGAACGCAGCGTGGCGCTGGGCGCGATATCCGGCAACTACAACCGCGTTGTTTGCATAGCGGGCTGCCACGGCAAAACCACCATCACATCCATGCTTGCGCGCATCGCCATGTTCGGCCAATCCGACGCCACGGTACACGTGGGGGGCGATGTGGATTTTCTTTCGGGCGGCACGCGGCTTGGCCAATCGGATTTGTTTATCACCGAAGCATGCGAATATGTGGAGAGCTTTTTAACCCTCAGGCCCACCATCGCCGTGATCAGCAATATAGATGACGATCACTTGGATTATTTTCGCGATATCGACGAGATCACGGCGGCTTATGTAAAATTTTTAAAGTTGCTGCCGAAAGACGGCCTTTTTATAGGCTGCGCGGACGATCCGCGCGTAAAAGCGCTTTTGGATAACCCGCCTGACGGCGTGCGCACTCTTTCCTACGGTCTTGCCGGCGGCGCGTACACGATAGCGGATATACAGTTTGACGGCAACGGCTGCCCCGCTTTTGATGTGATACGTAATGGCGAAAAGCTGGGTCACATCGCCTTAACGGTGCCGGGCATGCACAACATAGCAAACGCGCTTTGCGCGTGCGTTGTGGCGCTGCAGCTCAACGAAAGCTTCGCCACCATACAGGAAGGATTAAAGGGGTACACGCTTACACACCGCCGGTTTGAGCTTTTTGGCCAACGCGACGGCATCAGGATTTATCACGATTATGCGCACCACCCCAATGAAATACGCGCGGTGCTGGACGCCGCCACCCGCGTTACACGCAGGAAACTGTATTGCGTGTTTCAATGCAACTCCTACACGCGCGCAAAAACCCTGTTTTTAAAGGATCCCGGCTGCTTTGCCGACACCGACGCCGTTTTGGTGCCCGATATTTACCCCGGCCGCGAGACGGACGACGGCAGCGTGCACGCCAGGGATATAGCCGGCGCCATCAACGCGGTGCTTCCCGGCAGGGCGATGTACATACCCACGTTTGAAGAAATACGCGTCTACCTTGACGAAAACACCCAAAAAGACGATATGATACTCACGCTGGGCTCGGGAGACGTATACAAACAAACGCAGAAATTGTTGTAGGCTGTAACTTCCTTGATACGAAGTATTGGTTTCGGTTATTATTAATGAAGGGTAACCAAATAAAAAACGGCGGGAGTAAGAATGGGTACGATTAACGGGGGGGCCGTGGTCAACATCTTCCTGAATACGTTGGGCCTTTTTGACGGGCGGCTCAGGACGCATGGCGAGCATGTGGGCTACATACTCTATAAAATGCTGGAGTTTGACGATACATACAGCTTTGACGAACGACGCATATTTTTGGTATTGGGCGCGCTGCACGACTTTGCCGCCTACAAAACCGACAAGATAGACGATTTGCTCAGCTACGACTTGAAAGACGTATGGCCGCACTCGGTATACGGCTACTTTTATATGCAGTATCTTTCGCCATTCGCGGATTATGCGCGTATTTTTTTACTGCACCACCTGAATCACGCCAAGCTGGACGCTTTGAAACCGCCCCACCAGGATGTAATTGAAATGGTGCGCCTGGCCGACAGCATCGATCTGATGATCTATCACGGCCAATACAGCGAGGTTAATATGGTCAGGCAGCTTGGCCCCCATATCGCGGGATCATATGTCAAGCTGTTTTTAACGGCCAACGCCCATTACCATATCATAGAAAATATTATGGACGATACCTACCGGCAGGAGCTCGACATATTGACGGAAAGCATCGACTGGGAACAGGGTGTGGCGGATCAGCTTTTGAAAACACTGGTATACACCATCGACTTCAAAAACGAAAGCACGGTGCTGCGCACGCTGAACGCAAACGCCATGTGCGAGTATCTTGCCGACAAAATGAAACTAACGCCCGACGAAAAGAGCGATCTACAATACGCGTCTTTGGTATACGACCTTGGCATGCTCGGCGTGCCCGATAGCGTGCTCAACGCGCCGCGCAGGCTTACGCCATCCGAACGGGAACTGGTGGAAGGGCATGTGAACGCCGTGGAGAAAATATTAAAGCCGCATGTGAGCGACGGGATACTGCAAATCGCCATACGTCACCACGAGCGGCTTGACGGCTTGGGCTACCCGCGCGGCCTGAAGGAAAAGGATCTTTCCCTGCCGCAGCGCATACTTGCCGCCGCAGACGTGATGGCCGCGCTGCAAACGGATAAGGAATACAAACCCGCGCTTGGAAAGCAGGATGTGATACGCGCGCTGCTGCGCGAGGTAAAGGAGCATAAGCTTGGCATGGATATCGTGCGCGTGATCGAGCGCAATTATGATGAGCTGATGAACACCGTAAAACAGCAGGGCGCGGATTTATACGGCAATTATCTGACGGTAAAGCAATCCTTCCCCAGCGTATTACAACAATTTCAGCAGATATAAGGGCGGCGCGGCGCCATCCATAAACACTTTAAACACTTTTCCGGGATATCCGGCAATCGGGGCTGTACCGATAAGCATGTTCAACGCATATCGGTGCGCCTCTTTAGAACGCGTTTACTTAACGCCCCCGTCCTGTTTGACCGCAATGCGCGCAATATGTCAAAAAATCCAACCTGCTGCAAACTTTTGGCTTTAAAGCCCCGCTTGAATTGTACAGGCCCATACCGCCATGCTATAATAGGCCAGTATCCGGCAAAACCGGATTACCGAATGAATGGGAGGGCAGACCGGGCGCCGCGCCCGCGGAAACGATAAAACATGGGAGTATTCGATAAGCTGTTAGGCACAAGCCCCGAAGCGAAAATAAAAAAGCTCACCCCGGCGCTTCTGCGGGTGAACGCGCTGGAACCCGCCATGAAGACGCTGAGCGACGCCGAGATGCGCGCCAAAACGGCGGAATTTAAGCAACGTATCGGCGATGGCGAAGCGCCGGGCGACATCCTGCCGGAGGCGTTCGCGCTTGTGCGCGAGGCCGCTGTGCGCACGGTGGGCATGCGCCACTTCGATATGCAAATTATAGGCGGCGTGGTGCTACACCAGGGCCGTATCGCCGAAATGAAAACGGGCGAGGGCAAAACGCTTGTCGCCACGCTACCCGCGTATTTAAACGCGCTCGCGGGCAAGGGCGTGCATATCGTTACGGTTAATGATTACCTCGCGCGCCGCGACGCGCAGTGGATGGGCAAGATACATAAATTTTTGGGCCTTTCCGTGGGCGTAATCGTGCACGGGCTTGATAACGACGAACGCCGCGAAGCGTACAATTGCGATATCGTCTATGGCACCAACAACGAGCTGGGTTTTGATTACCTGCGCGATAACATGGTGGTATACCGCGAGCAGATGGTGCAGCGCGCGCTTGCCTACGCCATTGTTGACGAGGTGGACAGCATACTCGTGGACGAGGCGCGCACGCCGCTTATCATATCCGGCCGGGGAGAACAATCCACTGAGATGTACCAGGCGGCCGACCGCTTTGTGCGCAAACTGCAGCGTGGCCCCAATATAGAAAAAAAGACGCGCACCGAGCAGCTGATGGAAGAAGAACAGCCCGAAGAGGGCGATTACATGGTGGATGTAAAGGCGCGCACCGCACATCTGACACAGCAGGGTATCGCCAGTGCCGAGCAGTTTTTTAAGATCGACAGCCTGAGCGATATAGAAAACACCGAAATCAACCACCATATCCTGCAGGCGCTGAAGGCGCGCGCCATATTCGCGCGCGATAAGGATTATGTGGTGCAGGACGGTCAGGTCATCATTGTGGATGAATTCACCGGCAGGCTGATGCTGGGCCGCCGCTACAGCGAAGGGCTGCATCAGGCGCTGGAGGCCAAAGAGAACGTGAAGGTGGAGCGCGAAAACAAAACGCTTGCCACCATCACCTTCCAAAACTTCTTCCGCATGTATGAAAAGCTTGCGGGCATGACGGGTACCGCTAAAACAGAGGAGGCCGAATTTACGGCCATATACAACCTGGATGTTGTGGAAATACCCACCAACCGCGAAATGATTCGCGAGGATTATAACGACATGGTGTATGCGACGGAAATCGGCAAATTGCGCGCCGTGGTGGATGAGATTGCCCAAGTGCACAAAACAGGCCAGCCCATACTGGTAGGTACCATATCCGTTGAACGCAGCGAGTATTTAAGCGATCTGCTAAAGCGCAAGGGCATAGAGCACCAGGTGCTCAATGCCAAGCAGCACGCCAGGGAAGCCGAGATAGTGGCGCAGGCGGGCCAGCCGGCGCATGTGACCATCGCCACAAACATGGCCGGGCGCGGCACCGATATACTCCTGGGCGGCAATCCGGATTTTATGGCCCGGCAGGAGATGCGCCGCTCCGGCGTGGAGGACACGCTGATTGAAGAGGCCACCGGTCACGCCGAAACAAACGACCCCGCTATACTGGACGCGCGCCGGCAATACGCCGCGCTTTATGAAAAATACAAAGCCCAAACGGACACGGAACACGACAGGGTGGTAGCTTTTGGGGGGCTGCATATCATAGGCACCGAGCGGCACGAGAGCCGGCGTATAGACAACCAGCTGCGCGGGCGCAGCGGCCGCCAGGGCGACCCCGGCAGCACGCGCTTTTATGTTTCGCTGGAGGATGAACTGATGCTGCGCTTCGGCGCCGACCGCATCAGGGGCATGCTGGAGCGTATATCGCCGGATGACGATATCCCGATCGAGCTCAATTTGATCACCAGGCAGATAGAGAGCGCGCAAAAGCGCGTGGAGATGCACAACTTCGAGATCAGAAAAAGCGTGCTGCGCTATGACGACGTGATGAACAAGCAGCGCGAGATCATATATGGCCAGCGCCGCAGGGTGCTGCTTGGCGAAAACCTGCGGCAATACATCGCCCAGATGCGCGGCAGCGTTATCGCAAACCTGGTGGAAAACCATTGCCCGGGAAATCTATACCCCGAAGAATGGGATCTCGCGGCGCTCTCACAGGAAGTATGCGCGCTTTTGGCGCAGCCGCGCCGCATGCTCTTTACGGAGGAAAGGGTTGAACATCTGACGCAGCAAAGCATAACCGCGCGCATAACCGGGCTCGCCGAAAAAATCTATGCCGAAAAGGAAGAAGAAATCGCCGCCGCAGGCGTGGATATGCGCGAGGTGGAGCGCGTGGTGTTGCTGCGCGCCGTGGACAGCCGCTGGATGGATCATATAGACGCTATGGATCAGTTGCGCCAGGGCATCGGGCTGCGCGCCTACGCGCAAAAGGATCCGGCATCCGCCTATACCCAGGAGGGTTTTGAGATGTTTGACGCCATGGTGGATGAAATCCGCGAAGAGACGGTGAAAAACATGTACCTCGCCAGAATCGCGCCCGTAAAGCGCGAGCAACTCATAAAGCCGGCGGAAACCCCCGCGCAGGATGGCATGAAACCCGCGCGCGGCGCTTCCACCCCGGGGCGCAACCAGCCCTGCCCCTGCGGCAGCGGCAAGAAATACAAAAACTGCTGCGGAAAGGTATAAGGAGAAATCGTATGCTGCAACTGGATGAATATAAGCAACAGATAACCGCTTCCATTCAAACGCTGAAAGAATCGGGAAACTCCCTTTGACCTGGAAGGCTTAAAAAAAGAACGGCGGCAATTGGAAGGCGAGATGGCCAAGCCCGATTTCTGGTCTGACGTGGATGCGGCCAACAAGATAAATGGGCGCCTTAAATCGCTGCGGGGAAAAATAGAAGGGTACGATAAACTGCTTGGTACGGCGGATGATATCAACACCTTGGTTGAGATGATAGAAGAGGAACCCGACTGTCAGCTTGAGCAGGAATTGGCAAGCGAATTCGCCGCCTTTCAAAAGGATGTGGAGAAGCTTCGGCTTTTTACGCTGCTCAAGGGCGAATACGACCACAGCAACGCCGTGCTCTCGCTGCACGCGGGCGCCGGCGGTACCGAAGCGCAGGATTGGGTGCAGATGCTTTACCGTATGTATACGCGCTATTGCGCCAGCCGCGGCTTTGCCACGCGCGAGCTTGATATGCTGGATGGCGACGAGGCGGGCATAAAATCCGTTACATTTGAGGTTACGGGCGAATGCGCCTATGGCTACCTTAAGGCCGAAAAAGGCGTGCACCGGCTCGTGCGCATATCCCCGTTTGACAGTTCGGGGCGCCGGCATACCTCCTTCGCCTCGCTGGATGTAACGCCCATATTTGAAGATGGCGTGCATGATATTGAGATCAACCCGGACGATTTGCGGGTGGATACCTACCGCAGCAGCGGCGCCGGCGGCCAGCACGTCAACAAAACCTCCTCGGCCATACGCATCACGCATTTGCCCACCAACATCGTGGTGCAATGCCAAAACGAGCGCAGCCAGCTACAAAACCGCGAAACCGCCATGCGCATGCTCAAGGGCAAGCTTTTAGAGCTGCAGGAGCGCGCGCGCATGGAGCAATTGGCTCAAATTAAAGGCGATATGAAGAAGATCGAATGGGGCAGCCAGATACGTTCCTATATCTTCCAGCCCTACACGCTGGTGAAGGATCACCGCACAAACGCCGAAAACGGCAACATTACCGCCGTGATGGATGGCGACATCGATCTTTTCATCAACACGTACCTTGCGCAGTCATAACGCTAAAAGTGAACGCAAAAATATGGCGCGCCATGTTTTTGAAAGCGAAATGAGGAAATATGCCCAGTACAGTCAGCATGGTGTTGCAGGCCGCCATACGCGGCTTTCGGCCTCTGTTAAACAATTTAAGTTTGGAAATTGAACGCGCGGGACAGGATGTACTGGGCTCGGGCGAATCAAAACGCCTGCCCGAAAACATGGTGGTCGCCCCCGTAATGATAGGTAAAATACGCGCGGAATGGTTCCACACGCTTGGCGCGCCGGACGACGAGGCGCTGATCTATTACCACGGTGGCGCGTATATGACCGGCAGCATAGAGAGCAACCGCATACTGGCGGTGGATTTTGCAGAGGCCACGGGCCGCAATGTATTATCCTTTGAGTACCGTCTCGCGCCGGAAAACCCCTTTCCCGCAGCGCTTGAAGACGGGCTTGCCGCCTATCAATACGTGCTGGATCTTGGGATAGAGAACAATCGTATCGCACTGGTGGGCGAGAGCGCCGGCGGCGGGCTTGAAATCTCCACCGCGCTGAAGGCGCGCGCGCTGGGTATACCGCTGCCGGCGGCTATCGTGGCGCTTTCCCCCTGGACGGATCTGACGCTGCGCGGCGCGAGCTACACCGAAAACCAGGCCAGCGACCCGCTGCTGGAGCGCAGGAAGCTCGTGCGCGCCGTGATGTATTACGCCTACGGGCAAAGCCTGCAAAACCCCTATATTTCGCCATTATACGCCGATTTTCATGGTTTCCCGCCCACGCTGATACACGTGGGCACGCATGAACTGCTGCTAAGCGACGCCCGGCAGCTTGGAAAGGTTATGCGGCGCGACGGCGTGGATGTGCGCCTGGAGGAATGGGCGGGCATGTGGCATGTATGGCATGTATTCGACCTGCCGGAAAGCCGCGCCGCCATGGAGGATATCGCGCGGTATGTGCTCGCGCGCATACGCAAGGCTACGCCCGCGCCAAACGCCGGCGAAGCGGCGCGGGGAGGCGCGTAAGCCATGCAAAAGCGCGAATGGTATCCGCTCGATAACGCCGCGAACATATACCCCGTTATACAAAACAGCCGGTGGACATCCATGTTCCGCTATATGGCGGCGCTTACCGCTCCTGCAAATATCGACGCGCTGCAGCGCGCGCTCGATAAGATGCGCCCGCGTTTCCCAACATTTTATATGCGGCTGCGCAGCGGCATATTTTGGCATTACCTTGAGCAGACGGATACCGCAGCCGCCGTGGAGACCGACACATTATACCCTTGCCCGCCCGCCTTTGCGGGCGAACTTCCCTTCCGCATCAAAGCGTACCGTAACCGCATCGCGGGCGAGTTCTCACACCTGATATGCGACGGCGGCGGCGCAATGAAATTTTTCAGCACGCTGTTGGCGCAATATTACCGCGAGCAGGGCATTGCCGTACCCACAGGCGGCAATATACTGGCGCTTGACGAGGCGCCGGATCCGGAAGAAAAAGAGAACGCTTTCCCCCGGTTCGCGCGGCAGGGCGCGCGCGTCACCCGCTCTGAAACCCGCGCCTATAAGGTGAGAGGCACGGCCCTTATGCCCGGCATGTGCTGTGTAACCACAGGGCGGCTCAGCGTGGCGGCCGTGCTTGATAAGGCGCATGCTTATAAGGTTTCCATAACGGAATACTTAACCGCCACGCTTGTCTATGTGTTGTATGAGCTGCAAAAGGCCGATCATCCGCAGGGTATGCTCAAGCCCGTTAAAGTAAGCGTACCGGTCAACCTGCGCAAATACTACCCCAGCAAAACGCTGCGCAATTTTTCGCAGTATTTAAACCCCGGCATCGACCCCAGCCTTGGCGATTTTACGTTTCAGGAGACGCTAGCGCAGACACATCATTATTTCCACTTTATGTTTACGGAAAAAAACCTGAACGCGCGGCTTTCCATCAACGTAAACGCCGAAAACAACCCTGTGCTGCGGGTGATTCCGCTTTTCATAAAACGCTTGGGCATACGGCTGGTTTATGAGCTTACGGGCGAAACGGCGTATACATCCGTGCTGTCCAACGTGGGCGCGCTGGAACTGCCCGACGAAATACGCCCTTTTGTTACGCGTTGCGATCTCATGCTTAAAACCGCCAGACGTAACGCGGTAGAATGCGGCGTGCTTAGCTGCGATGACGCGCTTTCCATCACTTTCACCCGCGTCATCGCCGAACCGTATGTGGAGCGTATGTTTTTTAGAAAGCTGGTGCAGGATGGATTACATGTGTTCGTTGAAAGCAATCAGCTTTAGAAAGGGGGCGCCATGTCCTACTGTGTGAATTGCGGGGTAGAGCTCGAAGCAAGCCAACGGCAGTGTCCGCTTTGCGGTGTGGAGGTAAACAACCCAGCCCGGCCATACGACCCCACGTTGCCAAGACCGTATAGCGCGCATATCGTGCGCATACAGGCGCGGCTGGAGCGGCGCTACCTCGCGTGGATTATAACGGTGCTGATGATTTTAATCGCCATTGTGTGCGTCATGGTGGATCTTGTATATTACGGCTCTGTCAGCTGGTCGCTGTATGTGGCGCTAAGCTTGGCGCTCTCATGGATAACCGTGCTGTTTCCGCTGCTGGCCGCGAGCATGCACCCGGTCATGCTCGTACTGCTGGATGCCTGCGCGCTGCTGGCCTTTTTGTATGTATTGAACGAAAGCGATCCCTCATCCGATTGGTATTTGCGCCTGGCCATGCCACAGGTGATGCTTTTTGGCATGCTGGGGCTTTTAAACGTGTTCCTCTGGCGCAGCTCTTTCGTGCACGGCTGGCAGAAGATAAGCGTTGTGGTGGTGTCCATAGGCGTGGCCATGATGGGGCTTGAGACGCTGCTGGATCTGTTTAACGATATGGCGGTGACGCTTGACTGGTCGTGGTTCGTGATCATACCCGCGTTTGCCGTGGGGCTGATATTTTTCATACTGGAGCGCAAGCGTCTGCTAAAGGACGCCATTACGAAGCGCCTGCGCATATGACGCTCATAAACCCCATAAAATAGGGTAAGTATAGCGCGCGTACGCGAATCATGTTTTACGCGCAATGTGACATTCTGGCAACATCTGCCCCCATATGCTTGAGAATGCCCCGCCCTGTGCTTACAATACTAAGTATGGCGGGGGCGGTAACGAGCGCCCCTCCGCCGCCGCAACGATTACTACGGAAAGGACTTTGCCTGGCAATGGGCGCGATGCACAACTCGCTTTTGCTGCGTTTTCGCAACCCGCAGGGCCCGCTTGAAACGGGCGGCGAAACAAAAATAGCCATATATTTAAGCGATGAGCTGCAACACGCAAGTGTATCGCTTTGCGTGTGGGCGCAAAACGGGCGGCGCGTCATCCCCATGCTGCGGGAGGCGGGGTTTCGCAGCGCATGGTACCACGCCATTTTGCGGGCGACGGATACACCGGGCCTTATGTGGTACCATTTTATCATCGAGCAACCGGGCAAGGCCGCGCTTTTTTACGGCGCAAACCACGGCTGTGGCGCGCTTTGCGAGGGCGATCCGCCGGGTTACCAGATTACCGTTTACCGGAAGGGTTTTCAAACGCCGCGATGGTTCCGCGAAGGCGTCATGTATCAAATCTTTCCCGACAGGTTTAAAAAAAGCGGCCAAAACATACAAAACGCCGCGTACCACCGGGCGCTTGGCAGGGATATCACCCTGCATAACGATTGGAATGAACCGCCCTGCCATACGCCCCGTGCGGGACAGGCGCATTACACCCCCACGGATTTTTTTGGCGGAGACCTTGCGGGCATAAAAAGCGCGTTGCCGTATCTCAAGGCGTTGGGGGTTACGTGCATCTACCTGAACCCCGTGTTTGAAAGCGGATCCAACCACCGGTACGACACGGCGAATTATAAAAAAATTGATCCGCTGCTGGGCAGCGAAGCGTCGCTCAAAGCGCTTGCCGCCGCCGCAAAAAGGTTGGGTATACGGCTTATGCTGGACGGCGTGTTTTCTCATACGGGGGCGGACAGCGTGTATTTTAACAAATATGGCCGCTATCCCGGCGAAGGCGCCTACCAGACGGAAACGTCCCCTTACCGCAGCTGGTACAAATTCGATGAGGAAAACGCCGGCTACGGCATATGGTGGGGCTTCCCGGAACTGCCCGAAGTGAACGAACGCAACGCGGGATATGAAGCGTTTATCATCACCGGCAAAGATAGCGTTATCCGCCATTGGGCGAAGGCCGGCGCTACCAGCTGGCGGCTGGATGTGGCCGACGAACTGCCCGACGCGTTTATAAAAAAGCTATACGCAAACGTAAAGGCCATAGACGCGCAGGGCGTGGTGCTGGGCGAAGTGTGGGAGGACGCGTCCAACAAGGAAGCCTATGGCGAGCGCCGGCAATACGTATATGGCGATGAACTGGACAGCGTGATGAATTACCCCTTCCGGCAAGCGGTGCTGGATTATCTCTTGGGGGCCGGTACGGCGCAATCGCTGAATTTCACATTGCAGTGCCAGCGGGAAAACTATCCCAAGCCCTTTTATTACGCGCTGATGAATATGCTCTCCACTCACGACAGCGTGCGCGCGCTCACGGCTTTGGGCGGCGCGCCCGGACGGGATGCGCTAAGCCGCGAGGCACAGGCAGACTTTCAACTGACGGCGGATATGCTTCAGCTTGCGCATAAACGCTTTTTGATCGCCACCGCCATACAGATGGCGGCGCCCGGCGTTCCGGGTATTTACTACGGCGATGAGGCCGGCATGACCGGCATGGCAGACCCCTTTAACAGGGGCGCCTATCCTTGGGGAAGAGAAGATAAGACGCTTTTAGCGGCCGTCACCGCGTATGCGGCGGCACGCGGCGGTAGCGCCGCCATGCGCGGCGGCTTTTGCCGTATGGGCGCGATAGGCAACGATATATTTGTTATCGCGCGGTATACGGCGGGTGGGCGGGACGCTTTTTTAAATAAGGCCGGCGAAAGCGCCGCCATACTGCTTTGCAACCGTGCGGAACAACCGCAGCGCGCGCTCTTTTGCCCGGATGATTTTATGGAGGGGCCCGACGCCAATGTGCCGCTCAACCCCTGCGGCGCCTGGCGGGACGCGCGCACAGGCAAAACGTATATCTGCGGCGGCATATTCGACCTGGAACTGCCGCCGCTTTCAGCCAGCCTGCTCATAAAGAGAAGCGGCCCGGAATAACGACGTATACGCGTGTTTATAGAGTACAAAAAGAGGGTAGATTATGTTTAACGGACGATATGGGAACGACAATTTGAACCGAACGCTGTGTATGGCGGCGTTTATACTGGTAACGCTTAACGCCATAATAAGCGTTTTCGCGCGGGATTCGGCGTTGCGCATGGTGCTGCTGCCGGTGGGGTTTTCCTTGTTCGCCTTTGCGGTCTTTCGCATGTTATCGCGCAATATAAACACGCGTAAAAAGGAGAACGAAAATTTTTTGCGCATGAGCATGCCGCTCAGAACCCGCTTTTACGCATGGCGCGACAAGGCGCCGCGCGCGCAGCGGACCGGGAAGAACCCAACATTCAGCGATATGCGCAAGTACAAATATTTTTCCTGCACGCAATGCGCGCAAAGGCTGCGCGTACCGCGCAAAAAGGGCAAGCTGCTCGTTACTTGCAGCCGTTGCGGAAACAAATTTGAGATAAAATCATGATATAAGGGAGAATACTACAATGCGGGTAACAAAGGAAATGACCATTGCGAATATATTGAATATGGACGAGGGCATCGCCGATATCCTGATGAGCGCCGGCATGCATTGCCTTGGCTGCGCAATGGCCCACGGTGAAGACTTGGGGCAGGCGTGCGCCGTGCATGGCATTGACGCGAATGAGATGGTCGCAAATATAAATATGTATTTGGAGGATCAGGAGAACCGGGCTAAAGTATAGTTTGATGGAAGGAGGTTTGGGTTCATGAAATACGTATGCAAGATATGCGGTTACGAGTACGACCCCGCCGCCGGCGACCCTGATAATGGCGTCGCGCCGGGCACGCCGTTCGAGTCGCTGCCGGATGATTGGGCTTGCCCCATCTGCGGCGTGGGCAAGGATGAATTTGAACAGGCTTAAACAAAGGTACGCCTCACGCTAAACACCCATAAAACCGGGCCGTGTGGATAAGCATTGAAAACGTTTATCGATACGGCCCGAACCTTTCGGGGTTTTGCGCCTCCCCGCGTTCGGGGATATGTATTTTTATTCACCCTATCCGCGTGGCGATACAATCCCATCATATCGTAACCAATCCAATCAACCACATTGGGAATAGGGCGATTAGCTTTCTTTATTGACGGGCGGCGGCCAAAAAGGTACACTCTTGTTAACATATGTTGATGGGGGATGCCGGCCATGCGGTATTCGTTTGATAAAGAGATAGACCGCAACAATACATCCAGTATGAAGTGGGATTTTAAAGCCGCC
>JAISXK010000090.1 GCA_031270585.1 Clostridiales bacterium
CCTGTAAAGCGTCCTTAATGCTCTCATACATAGGCAAAAACTCCGTGTCCTCCAGTTCTTCCGCCCCCATAGCGGGGCAACCAAGAGCGATGCCTTCGTAAAACGTACGTTTGGCTTCTTCGGGGTTTTGATACACCTTCCAGCAGCCGCACAGGCAATAGCCGCGGCCGTTGTGACGAATAAACCCCCGCACGTCCGCTATGGGGTACCCCAGAAAGAGTCCAACCTCATGTGGGAAGCCCTGCCCGCAGCGTATGCGCCTGCATAGCTCACGAAGGGCCGCATGCATATTTTCAGGGCGGAGGTAGCCGCCTTCGCGCAGCAAAGCAATTGATTCCGGTCGCCGCAGATCCCTGCGCAGCAAGGCGGGGCGGTAGACAAGAACCAGGCAAGAGGCGGCGGATTGCCGCAACAGCAGCAGCGCCAGGCCCTTGCCCTTTAGAATAGCGTTGTAACGGCGCACCGTATGCCGGGCACAAGCCGTATTGCCCGCAAAAACATGGCGGAAAAGGTTTGCAGTTTTTAACCCGGCAAGCGTGGGCGCGCATTGCGCTATCAATGCCTTTTCAAAGTGATGCATAGATCTTCTGCTTAAAATCGGGTTTACAGTTGTGAGCGTAGGCGCTATACCAGACGTGCCATGTGGGCGTGAGCCGCAATAAGCGGGCCGAGACGATTACGCAAACCGGTTTGCAGCTTTCGGGCGTTTGGCCGACATCGAGTATTTTGCCATTGCCCGCGCGCCATTCCTCATCTATATGATGTTTTTCGTCAATTGGGGCAGGGTGGTGGACGGCGCGGATGATAATTTGACGGATTGTCTTGTTTTTATGTTGATGGCAGCGGAGGCTTCGCGTGAAACAGGCGAATTGCGCGCTTTACACGAAACTGGCACGGCAAAAATTAATAAGTAAAGTATTATATAAAAGTAAATATAAAAATAATCAAGATAAGTATAAAATTATATGTATATGGACAAAAGGGGGGACGTTAGTATACTATTATCATGTATAAAAATATCTTTTGGATTGATAACCGGGAGGAAAATATGAACATTTTTGATCGCTTTGCGTATTCCCCCACGCAAAAATGGCTGCTTTCCATTATCTATGCGGGCAATTCACTTACGCGGCAGATGCTTGCGGATATCAGCGGTATGAGCGCGCTTACGGTTGTAAAGGCGGTATCCGTGTTTATAGACGACGGTGTGCTGGTAGAAGGCGGAAAGTTATCCTCGAAAGGCGGACGCAAGCCCAATATGCTGATGCTGCGCGCCGATCTCGCGTATGTGATATGCGTGGATATAGGCGCGTCGGCCACGCGGATTGGGCTTGTGTCCATTGGCGGTGAGGTGGTGGATAAGATTGAGGATGATCATTTTGGCGGATCGTTCCCCACGCAGGCAACATCTAAGGAGAGCCTGAAGGATATGCTCAAAGAAATACGCCGGAAGTGGGACGCATATGAAATTCTAGGCATGAACATATGCATCACCGGTCTTGTAGACAACGATCAGACCATTGTGCACTGCCCCCATATGCAGGGGTATAACGGCGAAAATCTGGTGGATTACCTTGGCCGGTATTTTGATATGCCGATAATGATGAATACCAGCGCGCGCACCATGGCGCTTGGCGAACAATACTTTGGCGCGGGTCGCGGCGTAGAAAATCAGGTATATATATCCGTGGGGTTTTCCATTAGCGCGGGCCTGATATTAAACGGCGCGCTTTTTATGGGCGCCGGCGGGTTCGCGGGCGAAGTGGGGCATATCGGCGTTTCCCCAAACGGCCATATATGCGCATGCGGCAACGAGGGTTGCCTGGAAGAGCATGCGACCATACCCGTTATCATGCGGCGCATACGCGAAAAGCTCAGCCAGCCCAACGTATTTTCCATCGCGAAAAGCGCGGGGAGCGATTTGGCGGGCCTATCCGTGCGGGATGCGCGCGACGCGCTGGAAAAGGGCGATAAGGTCGTATTCAGCGTACTGGCGGAAATTGGCGCCGAATTGGGAGAGGTTGTGAGCGATATTACCAATACCATCAACCCCGAACTCATACTGCTGGGCGGCGGCGCGATTGAAACATTCGGCATACTGGTGGAAGAAATCGCGCATACCGTGCGCAGCCGCGCGCTGATCCCCAACCAGGGCGGGCTGCGTGTGGAAAAAGGACACAATGGCTTTGACAGCGCGCTGATTGGCGGCCCCGTGCAGATAGTGCAGGCGCTTTTGAAATAAAGCGGACGTAATTTGATAATGAGAAAACTATAAAGGGAAAAAGAAAGCATAATTCGTCCAGGAAATTTAACGCGATTTCGACAAAACCGTTCTTTGGTTAAACAGGGCTGTGTATTCGCCCCAATTTGTACTGCGGGCTTGCGTTGCAATGCCGCATCCAGTATAGTTGTGTAAGTGAAATCTTGTGGAGATAATATGAAAAAGCTTTTCTGCCCTTCCATGATGTGCGCGGATTATAACCGGTTGCAGCAAGAGGTGCGCATGCTGGATTCAGCCGGCGCGGATATGTTTCATATAGACGTGATGGACGGTAGCTTCGTGCCGAATTTTTCCATGGGCGTGCAGGATATCGCCTGTATTCGCGCCAACACACAAAAACCGCTGGATATACACCTGATGATCGAAAATCCCGCCAAATATATCGATTTATTTACCGGTCTGGGCGCGGATGTACTCTATATCCATGCCGAGGCCGACAGGCAGATTGTGCGCACGCTTACAGAAATAAAAAACAAAGGCGCCGCGCCCGGCATTGCGATTAACCCCGGGACGCCGGTAGCGGCTATTACCGCGTTGCTGCCCTTTGCCGAATATGTGCTGGTGATGACGGTTAACCCGGGCTTTTCCGGGCAAACCTATATTGAAGAGATGACGCAAAAAATTCAAGAACTGCTGCAATACCGGCGAACGCACCGTTTTATCATCGTTGTAGACGGCGCGGTCTCCCCGCAAAGGGTGCAGGCGCTGCACGCGATGGAGGTGGAGGGGTTTGTGCTGGGCACGGCTGCGCTGTTTGGCAAATCCGACGGCTATGCCGAGATATTGGGTTCGCTTCGGGAAGGATTCAGAACAGACGCAAAGCGCGATTGACAGGGTAACAAAAAACGGGTGATCGGATGAGCCGCCCGCAAGCGTTACCTGAGCATTATCTAAAGTTTTTTATCTAACGCGCCGGCTATCTTTTGCAAGAACTCTACAGATAGATCATAGTTTCCGCTCCGATGATCGGTCAGGGATAGAATTTAGGATACGCAGGCTATGGTCGCTTGCAAATTTGATGCGAAGTTTTCCATATAGTTTGCCGTCAATGTGCCGCTTCCATGTCTTCTTTTTTATGCCGGGGGCTTTCTTCTACCACGCGGATGCCCGACATAATGGCGCTTGCGATATCCGCCTGCGCCTGTGTCGTCAGAGCGTTGACACGCACAAATATGCCGCCGCCCGTAGACACTACATATTTGGGGGGCAGGTGGTTTAAGGCGTATGCGCGCACGTCCGCCCGGCATTGGGGGCATGCGCACACACCGACTTCTTTCATGAAGCTGTCCAACGTCATATCCACCAGTTCTTCCATTAAGTTTTTTGAAACCAATTTAGGCATAATCATCCCTCGCCGGCATCAAACATTTTCATATTTTTATTATAAACAGTATTTTATACGTTGTACACTAATTTGCCGCTTTGTAGATATTGTCGATGTGTTCCACATCCGCCAGCATACCCACATGCGATTTGCTGTCTTTAAAAAACAAGCAGGCGTGCCCGGTCATATCGTTGCCCGGTACGGCGTCGGCGCCATGCGGCTCGCCCTGCAGCGAGCAGGCGATCAGGTCGCCGTTGAGTGATAAGAGCATGGGCCGTTTGGAATAATTAAACTTACCGCCGAATAACGACTTAAACGCTGCGGTGTCCTCAGGGGTGCCGCATTCCATCTCGGCATGCTGCTCGCCGCCGGTATACACCATTTGCAACCTGACGCCGGTATTATAATCGGTAAGGGTATAGGCGGTGTTTTCGTTTAAAAGGTTCTTTACAACGAACCAATCCGTCATTTGGCCGCTTTCCGTCTGGGTGCCGTCGGCCCGGGGGCCAATGCGCAGTTCTTCCAGGATGGGCCCCCTTACCGCGCGGGTGGAGAATATGATTTCGAGGGTTTGCTCGCCCGCGCTGCCATCGGCAATAATGGCTTTGCCGGCCGCGTCGGTTTGGAATTTTTGAAACTCCAGCAACGCGCGTTGCGTTACACCTTGAAAGAGACCCGTGGCCTTAAAGTGAAAATAACCCAACTCACGCAGGCGTATTTGGATGTGCGCCACCAAATCGCCGGAATCCTGCAGATCGATAATGCCGTTTTTGTTGGCATCCGCAAACCATTCGCTCAACGCATAAGCCGGCTGCAACGGGAGTAAAAGCAATACAAATGCCAAAAAGAGAAATATAAGCCGCCGTAACACGTATTCTTTCACCTCACGATAACAGTATAACATATTTTGTGGCGATATGATAAAATGAAAAATAAAGTTCGTGAGAAGATTTGGTATGGAGCAATCATAATGCGGTGTGGCTGTCCCCAATGTGAAACCTATATGGCCCAGCAGGAGCGGGGCGTGAAGAGCAAATGCGTTTGCCCCAACTGCCGTTTTAGCTGCGACGCGTGTATGGGTACGGATGCCGCGCCCATGAGCAAAGAAGAGTTGCGGGCGCATGTGCGTTTGCTGCGTCTGCTACAGGAAGAAGAACAAGAACAGGGCATATGGAAAAGGATATAGAGAATAAGGACAATGCGTAAAATACCAGACAAAAAAATCCCCAGGATGTACAGCACTCCCATGAATGCCGCGCTGGCGTTTCTCGCTCACAAGGCGCGCACCGTGCGGGAAATGGAGACGCATCTGGATGAACAGTATGGCGAATACGAGGTACAGCAGGTTGTTGAGCGGCTGCGGGAGCTGAATTATCTGAACGACGAAGCATACGCGGCTGAATTTATACGCACACGGCTCAACACCAAACCGGTGAGTCGCAACAAGCTGCGCATACAGCTGGCGCAGCACCTGCTGCCCAACGACGTTATCGAGGAAGCGGTAAGTGCCATCAGCGACGGGCGGGAGCGGGAAAACGCCAGCGCCATGGCCGCAAAGCTCCACGCACAATTGATCGGCCGATCGCCCGACGAAACGCGAAAACGCTTGTACCAACGGCTGATATCGCGCGGCTTTTCGCATGAAGATACGGCCTGGGCTACCGACGCCGCCATCAACGACGCCGGCACGATTCAAAAGGAGCCCTATGCGTGAACAGATTTTAAACATGTTGCTTGCGCGACAGAATGCATACCTTTCAGGCGAACAGATCAGCGGAGATTTGGGCGTTACGCGCGCGGCCGTGTGGAAGCATATACGCGCGTTACAGGTTGACGGCTTTGAGATTGAAGCCGCACCCAGGAAGGGCTACAGGCTTAAAGCGGGGCGGGATATACTCTGCACCGCGCTGCTGGATCCATTGCTGGATACGCGGCGGTTGGGTAGGCCGAGCCTGTTTTTGCGCACGACTCTTTCCACAAACATAGAGGCAAAACGCCTGGCGCAACAGGGCGCCGCGCATGGCGCCGTTGTAGCGGGCGAAGAACAGACCGCCGGGCGCGGGCGCCTTGGCCGGGGTTGGGTCAACGCCAGAGGGCTGGATATCTGTTTGAGTATACTTGCGCGCCCAAATATCGAAACCCGGTACGCCGCCCGCTTTACCATTGCCACGGCGCTGGGCGTTTACCGGCTAACCAGGCAATACGGGCTGAACGCCGGCATAAAATGGCCCAACGACGTGCTGGTAAGCGGCAAAAAAATCTGCGGTATACTTTTAGAGCTTGAGGGCACGCTGGACAGGCTTTCCGCCGTCGTCATCGGGTTGGGGCTGAATGTGAACAACCCGGCGTTCGCGCCGCCGCTGGATCAAACGGCAACATCCTTCGCCTTGGAGATGGGGCGCGTCACGCCGCGCATAGAAGTTTTGGCAAACCTTTTGAATATATTGGAGCCCCTGTATGAGGACTGCGCCACGGAAGCGGGCTTTGCGGGCATTTTGCGGGCATATCGCGAAAACTGTCAGACTATAGGGCGCGAAATCAGCATCACCGGCATACATGACAGTGTGTGCGGCATTGCCAGGGATGTGGGCGATATGGGTAAGCTGTTGCTGCAAACGCCCGATGGGAGGATGCATACATTTGCTACGGGGGATGTGAGCTTGCGGTAAAGCTTGATCAACCTTTGTCCTTATATACTTCCAACTGCATAAAAAATACCTCTCTTTCGAATGTGTGTTCCGCACCCGAAAAAGAGGTATATAAGTTCTTTTATCCGTCCACCTTCGCCATATGCGCGATGAGGTCGAGCACCTTGTTGGAGTAGCCCCATTCATTGTCATACCAACTTACGAGCTTTACAAAATGCTCGTTGAGACTGATGCCGGCGTCGGCGTCGAATATGGATGTGCGCGGGTCGGTAATAAAGTCGGATGATACGACTTTATCCTCGGTATAGCCAATGATGCCTTCATATTGCTCGCTTTCACTGGCTTGCTTCATGGTAGCCTTAATTTGATCGTATGAGGCGGGCTTTTCCAAACGGCAGGTGAGATCCACAACCGATACATCCGCCGTAGGCACGCGGAAGGACATGCCTGTCAGCTTGCCGTTGAGCGCGGGGATCACCTTTCCTACGGCCTTGGCGGCGCCTGTGGAACTGGGGAGAATATTAAACGCCGCGCCGCGGCCGCCGCGCCAATCCTTGTGGGACGGGCCGTCAACCGTTTTTTGTGTTGCGGTGGTGGCGTGCACGGTGGTCATCAATCCTTCCACAATGCCAAAGTTATCGTGTATGACATTGGCAAGCGGCGCAAGACAGTTGGTGGTGCAGGATGCGTTGGATACCACCTTCATATCCTTTGTATACGTATTTTGGTTTACGCCCATAACAAACATGGGAGCGTCGGCGGAAGGAGCCGATATGACGACTTTTTTCGCGCCGCCTTTGAAATGGGCGGACGCCTTTTCAATGGTGGTAAATACGCCGGTCGATTCTACTACATAATCCGCGCCGCAATCCCTCCAGGGGATTTCGGCCGGGTCTTTGCACGCATAGACGCAAACGGCTTTTCCGTTTACAACCAAATGGCCGTCTTTGGTTTGAATATCGCCTTTAAACCGGCCATGCACCGTATCATAACGCAGCATGTATGCCATGTAAGGCAGATCGATGAATGGATCGTTGACGCCGACAACTTCGATTGCCGGGTTATCGATGGATGCGCGAAACACGAGACGGCCAATACGGCCAAACCCGTTTATACCGACTTTTACTGTCATGGATGTTCACCCCTTTAAAATTAGCTTCAGCATATGGCTCATAACTACGACTAATACTACCGTATTTTATAAGCGGATGCAAGTCAATTTTGTGTAGAATAATTTCGTTTGTAGCTGTTTTCAAGCGACGCAGGGGCGTGGCTCACCTTGCCGCTAGGAGACCATCCGAAACCATTTTACCATTTGGCGGAGCATTTTACGCGAAATAACGGACGAAAACGGCCTTGCCGTTTTTCGTCACGCGCTAAATCCTCGTTTTGAGACAAAACGACCTGGCACCGCTCACTTTCGCGGCCGCGATGTCCACCCGCCTATTCTTGCTCGTCCTTACGCTTTTGTTCCCCGTTACGCTGCGGGATACTGCG
>JAISXK010000149.1 GCA_031270585.1 Clostridiales bacterium
GGATAGTCTTTATTGCCCTATAGGTGGTTGAATACTTACTTGTCGTCCACCCTAAACGCATAAAATCACCCCTACTACAGTATATAGTATTACAATGGAACGTGCAATATAAAATTTTAGTTTGCTAAAAATAAGCTATCGCAGGCTTTTTAAAGTAGAGTTGGGTAGTAAAGGTGTCAAACGCCCACATCCTTATATATACCTATTTTTTTTATCTACACCCATTCCGAAGATACGGGTTGCGGTCACAGGGCGTTATTGGTATAATACTGTACTACAATATGCAATAAATATACGCATATAAGGAGAATATGGCTACAAAGCGGCAAAACGGCAAATCAAGCTATAAAGGTGTTCTGCAATGGCGTCTACATCCTGCGGTGGTGCGCGTTTGGCGTATCTGCAGGCCCGTTTTAACGCTGGCAATCGGCGGGTTTGTGGCCTATTGCGTGTTCGCGTTTGCCATCAACTACTTGGTGGATCGCTTCATCAGCCCTGTGGATGTTAACGACCCCACGCCCATCGAATTCGTGGTGGAAAAGAGTGATTCCGCCAGCAAAATTGCCACAAATTTATACAACGCCTGCGGCGAAGATGAACCCGGCATCATATCCAACACCGCCGTCTTCAAAATTTATGTTGATTTTGTAGGCAAAGCCGAAAGCTTAAAGGCCGGCACCTATGTGCTTTCAAAAAATATGGATATCGTACAAATCGTCGATATCATTTGCGCGGGCAACCCGCCAAAGGAATCTGCCAACTTCAAGGTGCTGGAAGGGTATACCATAAGCGGCGTACTCTATTCGCTAAACGAGGCCAAGCTTGAGATAGACGAAAGTGCGTTTTACGCTGCCTGCAACGATATAGAAACCTATAAAACATACAGTTTTATTGATGCTTTACAGGATAAAGCCGGCCAGCGGGATTATATCCTGGAAGGCTATCTCTTCCCGGATACCTACACGGTGTTTGTAGACGCGGATGCCAATGATGTCATTACAAAAATGCTGGTGCGCTTTAACGAAATATTTACCGATGAATACATCGCTCGCGCCGAGCAACTGGGCATGACGATCGACGAAGTGATCATCCTGGCCAGCATCATACAACGAGAAGCCGCCATGGCCGAGGATTTTCCCAAGGTTTCTGCGGTGTTCCACAACCGGCTGGGGGATAATCAAAAGCTGGAATCCTGCGCCACGCTGCAATATGTACTAAAGGTTAACAAATACCAGTATAACGAGGAGGAGCGGGCGACCGATTCCCCCTACAATACATACCTGTACAGCGGCCTGCCCACAGGGCCTATCGGCAACCCCGGCAAAATGGCCATCGAGGCGGCGCTTTACCCCGACGAAGACTTTATCAAAAAGGATTACCGATACTTTTGCAATATGGATTTGCCGGATAACAAGGCGCTGATCTTTGCCACCACCTATGAGCAGCACCAGAAAAACGTCGCCAAATACCAGCAATACTGGTGATTGGCAACGCGGCTTGAAGTATTGTCGCCCGGCAATATCGACCGTGTGCCGCGCATCAAAAACATGTAAACGGCGTAAGGCGAAACCATAGCTGAAGCCATGCATCTGCAACAAAAACTCTTTGTTGATGCGGATGCGCAGTTCAGCCCCGGCGGTATACTGCGGAAAGAACGCCGGGTATATTTCAGGCTACGTGCCGCAATGAACTGCGGACAAACAAGTTTCGCCTTTTTGCTGCATATGTTGAAACACCGCTATTGCAGGAGGATCAACATATGCTTGGTAGCTTGTTGCAGCTTTGCCGTGAAATTTTCTTCTTTTCCGCATACGTCAGCGGCGGCAATTCGTTCCCCGAACCGTTATCCCCCTACGAAGAAAGTGCCTGCCTGGAGCGTTACGCAGCGGGGGATGAATCCGCTCGCACCACGCTGATTGAACGCAACCTGCGCCTTGTGGCGCATATCGCAAAAAAATATACCGTAGCCGGTCGCAACAGCGATGATTTGATTTCGATAGGCACCATCGGTTTGATAAAGGCTGTATCAACCTATAATAGGGACAAGGGTACCGCGCTTGCCACCTACGCCGCCAGATGCATTGATAATGAAATATTGATGAGCATACGTTCCGAAAAACGCCAAGCGCCGGAAATATCGCTTTTTGATACCATCGGTACCGACCGCGACGGCAACGATATCCCCTTGTCGGATATTTTGGGGTCGGATGCGTCCGTTGTAAGCGACGAGGTGGAACTGCTGCTGAACGCGGAAAAACTGCACAAGCTCATAGTTAATCGCCTTAATGAGCGTGAGCGCCTCGTGATAGAGCTTCGCTACGGTCTGGCGGGAAAATTTTGCATGACGCAACGCGAAATCGCCAATATGCTGGATATATCCCGCTCCTATGTTTCCCGCATAGAGAAAAAGGCTCTGGGCAAGCTGAAACAGGCATTTTATTAATTTTATATTGTTTTACGGGAGAAAAAATGAAGCAGCATACCATCCGTTTCGGGCCCGCTGGCAATTCGGCTTCCTTTTACAATGCAGGCCATAAATCCACGCTGGAAATGCCCGCGTGGGTTGCCGCCATGTCGCTCAATGCGTTTGAATACTCATTTGGGCGAGGCGTTCGCCTGTCGGACAAGCTGGCCGGTGAAATAGGTGAAAAGGCCAAGGAATATGACGTTCAATTGAGCGTGCACATGCCCTATTATATCAATCTGGCGACGGACGACCCTGAAAAGCAGGCAAATACCAAGCGGTACTTTTTACAATCCATGCGCGCCGCGCGCTTTATAGGCGCCACCAGGGGCGTATTCCACCCGGGAACCGCAGGAGCTGCGACAGGCCCGCAGCGGCGGGCTGCGTTTGAACGGGCATATCAATTGTTTCGGAGCTTTTTAAAGGAATTTGCCGAACTGGAGGATTTTCAAGGATTCACGCTTTGCCCCGAAACCATGGGCAAATTAAACCAGCTAGGCGACTTGGACGAAATACTGGCCATTTGCAACCTTGATAAACAACTGTTGCCCTGCATCGATTTCGGGCATTTGCATTGCAGGGGACTTGGCGCGATCAACACCATACACGATTACGCCGCCATATTGGATAAGACCGAAAAGGTGTTGGGCGTTGCACGCGCGCGCAATATGCATATTCATTTCAGCAAGATCGAGTTCACAAAAGCGGGGGAGAGGATGCACCGCACGTTTGCCGAAGAAGGATATGGCCCGGATTTTGCGCCGCTTCTCGAACTGCTGGCCGAACGGCGCTATACGCCCATAATCATATGTGAGAGCAACGGCACCATGGCGGAAGACGCTCTGGTAATGAAGAAATTTTATGAAAATTATACAAAAACGCGCAATTCGCCATAAAAGCCTTGTTGAGGGATAGCGCGCTATGGTAAAATCTATCTTGCATGATTATGCGTGTAACATCAAACAAAATTGCGGAGGATGTTTTATGATAATGGCGGGCGATTTTCGCAAGGGCGTCACGGTAGAGATTGATGGCCAGGTATGGTCCATAGCCGACTTTCAACATGTAAAGCCGGGGAAGGGCGCCGCGTTTGTGCGCACACGTTTAAAAAACGTAATGACAGGAGCCGTGTTAGAGCGCACGTTCAACCCTGCGGACAAATACCCCAAAGCACATATTGAAACCAAGGAGATGCAATATCTCTATAACGAAGGCGGCCTGTATTATTTTATGGATATGGAGACATATGACCAGTTGCCGCTCAACCACAACCAAGTGGAGGATGCCATCAACTTTATTGTGGAAAACGAAACCGCCAAGGTGCGCTTTTATAAGGGCAATCCCTTCTCGGTGGAAGCGCCCAATTTCGTAGAACTAACCGTAACCGAAACCGATCCGGGCTTTAAAGGCGACACGGCAACGGGCGCTATCAAACCCGCCACACTGGAAACCGGCTATAAGATCAACGTGCCGCTGTTTGTAAACGAAGGCGACCGTATCCGTGTGGATACGCGCACAGGCGAATATATGGAGCGTGTGCAATAATTTGTCGGCGACCCCGCATTTTGGCGCCCGCTGTTATGAGGTGAAATATGAGCTATATAAAAGAGAAGGTATCCTATTTAAAGGGCTTGTTGGATGGCTTGCATATCGGGGATGACCCGCAAAGCAAGCTGATTGCCGCCATGATCGAAGTGATGGATAACATCGCCGATGTAATCGACGACAACGAGGCCACCATTGATGAATTGGACGAATGCATATCCGACATCTACCTGACGCTGGATGGAATGGAGGAAGCGGACGCGCACGACTTCCCTGATGAGGACACTTTTGTAGAGGTTACCTGCCCGCATTGCCATGAAGTCATATCCTTTGATGAGGATATGCTTGCGCAGAACAAGGATTTGATTTGCCCCGCATGCAACAAAAAGGTGGCGTTCGCCGAATAGACGCGCCATGACGCGTTTCGCCAACCGCATAGTCATGAAGGTCACCGTATTCTTGCCTGGCGGCGTCTTGTTTTAAACGACGTTGCTCGGTTTCTATACAATAAATATATAAGTTGGGGGATATTATGGACACAAGCTCGGTTCAAATTCTAATCGCAATGGCGGTGTACATGGCCGTCGTAATCGGAATCGGCATCACTTTTGCAAAGCGAGCCAACGAAAGCTCGGCAAGTTATTTTTTAGGCGGGCGAAGTTTGGGGCCTTGGGTGACGGCAATGAGCGCAGAAGCGTCGGATATGTCCGGCTGGTTGTTGATGGGCCTGCCCGGCGTCGCCTATTGGTGCGGTCTTGCCGACGCCGCGTGGACGGCTATCGGCCTCGCTATAGGCACATACCTGAACTGGTTGATTGTTTCAAAAAGGCTTCGCCGTTACAGCGAAAAGGCGGGTAACGCCATTACCTTGCCCGCTTTTTTCTCCAACCGGTTCCGCGAGGATAAAAAGGTGCTGATGAGCATCTCCGCACTGTTTATAATCGTATTTTTCACCGTATATGGCGCCAGCTGCCTTGTTACCTGCGGCAAGCTGTTTTCTGCTTTGTTTGGCATGCCCTATGTTGCCATGATGATTGTCGGCGCCGTGTTTGTGTTGCTGTATACGTTTTTGGGCGGTTTTTTGGCTGAAAGCGCCTCGGATTTTATGCAAGCAATTGTGATGGTGGTGGCATTGGTGGTGGTGGTTGCCGTTGGTTCTTCGGCTGCGGGTGGCTTTGGCGCGGTGATCAATAACGCCAAAAGCATTCCGGGGTTCTTCGAGTTTTTCGGTATAGCCAGCCCTGCGATTGACGCCAATGGCGCTCAGTTGGTAGAAAACGCGGCGCCTGTATTTGGCCCCGCAGGAGGGTACGGCTTCATCACGATCCTGTCCACCATGGCTTGGGGTCTTGGGTATTTCGGCATGCCGCAGGTGCTACTGCGCTTTATGGCCATACGCAAAGAAAGCGAGCTCAAACGTTCCAGGCGCATCGCAACCGTATGGGTCGTGATATCGCTGGCGACGGCCGTTTTTATCGGCATCATAGGCAGGGCGTTATACCCTGCAGCATTGGGCACCGTGTCTGAATCGGAAAATGTATTCATACTGCTTTCTACCAACTTATTGCCGCTGTTGCTGGCCGGCTTTGTCATGGCGGGCATATTGGCGGCCACCATCAGTTCCTCCGATTCCTATTTGCTGATTGCGGCCTCGGCATTCGCAAAAAACGTTTACCAGGGACTGCTTAAAAAGCATGCAAGCGATAAGCAGGTCATGCGGGTTTCGCGTATCACCCTGCTTGCCATAACGTTAGTAGCCGTTATCATCGCTTTGGATGAAAATAGCGTTATTTTTACAATCGTATCCTTTGCGTGGGCCGGTTTTGGAGCCACATTTGGCCCGTTGGTACTTTTTTCATTGTTCTGGAAGCGCACAAACCGCAGTGGTGCAATCGCGGGCATTTTGGGCGGGGGGTTCATGGTGTTCTTCTGGAAGTTGGTTATTCGACCGTTGGGCGGCGCGTGGAATATCTACGAGTTGCTGCCGGCATTTCTTTTTTCCTGCGCGCTTATCGTCATCGTTTCGCTTTTAACGGCACCGCCATCCGATGAGCTGAAGGCGGAATTCGAGGCGGTAAAGGCGGGGAAGGCGTAACCGCTTCGCCTGCTACTTATACTTGCTTCAATGTCTTAGTCAAACAAAAGAGAGCAAAATGCCTAAAACGCTGGGCTTTCGCTCTCTTTTCTTGTTTGAAAATGTCGTATGAAGTCCCCTATAGCGGTGTTGGCGTTGACGGTGCCGGTACGCGCCAAATAATACGTGTCTAAATATGCGTCTAAATATCGTAAATATGGCGAAAAGGGTCAATCTTTGCGTTGTCATAGGGGTATACGGTATGATATGGTGTAGGCGAAATATGGCCGGCGCCGCCGTAATCGGTATTTTTACAGCCTGTAAGCCAGGATGCGCGAAATGAACCAGGATGATCGCGCGTGTTTTGCTAGCTTTGCGCATCATATGCGTATTATATTACCTTTGCGTAAATTTTTCAAAACGACTGCGGGGCCTATACCATTTGTCGTTTTGCAGCGTATGCCTGCTTCATGATTACTTATTACACCGGGCAACCGGGGTCGGGGGTAATACCTCCGCAACAATAGGACGGGGGATATACATGTGGATCTGCGATATTTAAAAGAAACAAACTGGCACAGGTTTTTTTTGAAGGGACAGCCCATCGAAAACGACGATGGCGAGCGTGAGTTTTATATCCTGCTAAAAGGCGCTGTGGACGCGTACAGCGCTTACGCGCAATTGAAGGAATCGTATAAACCGGGGCGCTCCTTCGGCGAAAGGCATTTCTTCTTTGGCGATGAGGAACCTACCTATATAGCCGCAGAGGACGTTACGGTATACGCCATAAGCGAAAGCGCGTTGAAGGATCTCTTGCAGGCATACCCCGCGCTTGCGGTTGAGCTTCTAAGCGAAGCATACGCCACGGAACGGGAGTTGGCGGCCGTAATTCTCGTGGATACGAGGGACGCCGTGACTCCAGCCATGCCGGTTGCTGTTGCCGTGCCGCCGGAGCAAGCGCCTGCCGCTGTCACAGCGCGAAATGGATCGGGATGGCCGCAGGCCCAGGTTTCGCAGGCCCAAGCGCCCACGCCCCAGCAGGGTGAAGGGGCGACATTCGCAGCTACTGCCATGCTCAGGCAACAGGAACGTATGGCTGGCTCCGTGCAACCTGATATCGTTTCACAGGCTGTAACCACGCGGGCCGCCGTGTCGGATGGAGCGCTTGCAACTGACGTTGCCGTGACACAGCCTGAGCTACAGGCAGTACTTGAACCACAGGATACTGTTGCGGACGATGCTGCGGTAAAGCGATTGATAGAGGCTGGAATCACGCCCGCCGCACAGGATGCCGTGGCGGAGGATCCCGTAAAGGATGCGGATCTGCAAAGCGTAATAAAAAGCCTGAATGAAGACGTGTTGGAGCGGGTGCGGCAAACGCTCACCGCCGCCCAAAAAGGGGAGTTGGTTGAATTACTTTCCCGGCACGAGCAACCTGTGCGGCAAAGCGGTTATCCTCCTTCATTCTTTTTACCGGGTCATAAAGGGTATACGTATATCACGCATGATGCGTACAACGCCTTTACCTTCGAAAAGGAAATGACATGCCCGATATGCGGAAAAAACTTTACAGGCCGCAGGATACTCAGCTCAAAACTGGTGGTGGCAAAACCCCCACGGTTTGATCTGCGGCAATATTATAAGGATTTTCAAACCGAATGGTTTGAAATCGTTACCTGCCCGCATTGTTATTTCAGCACATTTGTCAACCTGTTTTTGCAGCCGAAAAACCTCTCTAAAACTATTGCCAAGGTAAAGTTGGAGGGCGCCCGAAAAGAGCTGACCATGGATTTTGAGGGTGCGCGCACACTGGAGTTTGTTTTATCAAGCCACTACCTTGCGCTTCTGTGCGCAAGCGCGTTTATGAATTACCGGCAGATCAACGCTAAGGTATGGGGCAATATCAGTTGGCTGTATGAGGATGCGTGTGAAGAGGGATCATCCTTGCAAGCGGCGCGCAACGCGGTGGATGCTAACGAGACCATCTATGCCGAAACGACGTTGACACCCGTGCAGGAGCAGATCGTTTCTTTAACCATAGCAGGGTTTTTATATCGGCTTAATGATTATACCGGTATAAAAAAATGGATTTTCCAGGCAAAAACCATAAAATCAGGCCGGAAACTATACGCGGATATGGCGGACGACCTGATGGATATGATACGCGACGGGGAACAGGCCGGGCAAAAGGAATAACGTGGTTTGTTCAGTTACCCTGCAGCATGAATTCGCGTGCTTTTGTATCGAGCTTGCCGGCGCAATAGCCGCTGAGCATTTTTGCGATGAGTATGGAGTCATTCTGTCCCAAATGGCGCGCCAATGCATTGCGTATACCCAATGCGGTATAACTGCAGTTTACAAGATAGGTGCCGGGGAAAACCTCGGTATTTTGGCCCAGCGCGTCGAGCGATTTATGAAATTCTTTATGTAAACCAAGCGTGCCGGGCATATGCACGGAAATCATGTAGAGCATCTGATTACACCTCACAACCATTATAGCAAATGTTGTTGCGCTTGAAGTAAAATTAATTACATGAGTTGCATTTTTTTTATAAACAGCTATAAAAAGATACGACGCTTACGCCCCCTGGCTTTTTTACCGCCGTCAATGCCTCTATCTTCGGAAGCGGATGTTGTTTTCAAACTTTCACCTATAAGGTTGCCGATTTGTTGACTGCTTTGCATGCTTCAGGGCCTGTTGCGCATGAATGAAAAAAGGGGCGCACGACCGTGCATTGGGCAAGCTTGCGCTACGGGGGGAGGGGAGAGGAAGGGGAGAAGCCGGCGCTATCGTACGGGGATGTAAAAACGATGGAAGCGATTGTGTTGGCCGTCGTCCGTTATGGTCGCGATTGTGAGGCCCCATGGATCCCCCGCGATGCGCAGGCCCTCTTTGTAGCAGTAATCGGGTATATGGCCGAGAGAGCGCGCGTCGAGATAATTGGCCCCGATGCTGTACACCACCGTGGTCAGGCAGTCCGTCTCGGGCTTTATTTCCGCGCCGTCCGTACCCGCGAGCCCCAGCCTTTCCGCTAACGCCAGCGGCACCGCATAGCCAAATCGGATTTCTTCCCGTCCCGCCAGAACCGCATCCTTACTGAAAGAAGGGGATACTTTGACGATGGGCATATGCTCCACCCATCGCAGGATGCTGCCACCCCGCTCCACCAGAAAGGAATCGTTCACTTGGTTATTTACGCGCAGCATGGGCGGACTTACCGCACGCGTGATAGCGCCATGGTTTTCCCGCAGCATCGCGATTTCGCCGTACTCCTCGCGCAGGGCTTCGAGTACGAGCTTGCTATGTTCGATCTCTTCTTCGATTTTTGCGCAGCGCTGCTTGCGAAGCGCAAGGGCTTCCTCATAGCTCGCTGCGAAGAGCCGCTCTATGTCCTTGAGCGAATATCCGGCGTTGCGCAGCATGCGTATCCCGGAAAGTATGTAGATATCCGGCCTCGTATAAGCGCGATAGCCGTTTTCATTGCGTAAAGGCGCCAACAAGCCTTTGCGCTCGTAATGGCGCAGCAGCTCGCTAGATAGGCCCAGCATCCGGGCAGTCTGGCTGATGTTGTACTTCTTCATACCCGCACCCTTTGCATGTGAAATATTGAAATCAGGGAAGAGTTGATAAAGACAAACTACCCGTAATTGTACTTGACTTTAAAAGTCTTGTAAAGCGTAAGATAAAGCCGTGAGTTGATTCACAAATACGCATATGGAAAGCAGGAGGAAAAAGATGAAGAAAAAAAGAGCATTATCGCTGATATTGGCTCTGGTGCTGCTGGCGACAGGGGTCGCGGCGTGCTCACAGCCGGCAGAGAGTGTCGGGTCGGAGCAGCCTCCCGCACAGACACAGACCCCGGCGGAACCCGGCGGGGAGCCTACGGATATCTCGGGAACCTTTGAAGGCACGGGCTATGGTATGCAGGGTAGTATTCAGGTGGAAATCCAAGTGGCGGCGGGCCTAATCACGGACGTTTCGTTTCTGCAAATCAGCGAAACTCCTTATGTGGCGGGCGTTGCCATTGAGCGTATTCCGCAGCAGATCGTGGAGTATCAAAGCCTGGGCCTTGACGCCGTCACCGGCGCTACGCTCACAAGCTATGGCATTATGAACGCGGTTGCGGACGCGGCGCAGAGGGCTGGCCTGGACGTGGACGCGCTTCGCGCGAACAAAGTGGTCCTTCAACCGGGTTCCGCCGAAACCTGGGATACGGACGTTCTTGTGATGGGCGGCGGCGGCGCGGGATTCACAGCGGCTATCACGGCGGCGCAGGAGGGCGCAAAGGTTATTTTGATTGAGAAAAGCTCCGTACTCGGCGGCAATTCCATGGTGGCCGGCTCCGCATTTAATGCGGTTGACCTTGTTGCGCAATCCAACATGATACTGACCGTTGCGCAGAAGAACACACTGGACGGCTATCTTGCCATGCAGGAGAGCGACCCGGCGCTGCAGTTTGACACTTTCCCTGAGTGGAAAGAAGTGCTCGTCGCCCTCAAAGAGGACATCAATGCCTTTTATAGCAAAAATAAGGGAAAAAAAGCCGGTGAAGACATGCCGGGATTCGATTCCATCGCCATGCATATGTGGCATATTTATATTGGCGGCCTTCGCCAACTCGAGACCGGCGAATGGATCGCGTCAGATGTAAATCTCGCGCGCACGCTGACGGAGCAAGCCTTGCAATCCTTTGAGTGGATGGGTGAAGTTGGCATGGAACCCGTATACGGCGAAGCTGCGGCGAACGGCCTTAGCACGGTGCTTGGCGCCATGTGGCCCAGAACCCACGATTTCCTTCGCGGGGACGCGCGTATTGTGCAGCTCAACTCCGTGGCGCTGCAGAACGGCGTACAGGTATACACCGAAACGGCGGGTACGGAGTTGATACTCGATAACGGGAGAGTAACAGGCGCGAAAGCAAAAAAAGCGGACGGTACGGAAATCACCATCAACGCCGCAAAGGGCGTGGTACTTGCGACTGGCGGCTACTGCGCCAATCCGGCCATGGTAAAGCAGTACGATTCTTATTGGGGCGCGGATCTGAGCGACCGGACACTTACGACAAATATGGGCACAAACAAAGGCGACGGCATCGTGATGGCTGAAAAAATAGGCGCCGCGCTCACCGGCATGGAAATCGCGCAGATGATGCCATCATCATCCCCCACCAAGGGTACCATGACCGACGGCATATGGGGTGACGCTTCCGAGCAGATATGGATCGACGGCGAAGGCAACCGCTTTGTGAATGAATATGCAGAGCGCGACGTACTCGCCAAATCCTCCCTGGCGCTTGAGAACGGCGTATTCTACATTCTGTACGCAGGTCTTGGCGCCGCGCCGGACGAAATGCTCAAGGGGGCCTCGGTGGATGATGTTTCTTATTTCGGAGACCGGTACGGAGACCTGGTGGATAAAGGCCACGTGTGGTATGGCGATACGCTGGCAGAACTTGTGGAAAAGAGCAAAACCCCGGCGGCCGGCGCGACTCCGCGCTTCACGGAAGAGGCTCTGCGCAAAACCATCGAGCTTTACAATGGGTATTACGCGAACCAGAAGGATGACGACTTTGGCAAAGAAGTGATCGCGGGGCCCATCGATATTGAGTATATCGAAAACACGCCGGGCGCGGGCTACTTCATAACGCCTCGCAAATCTTCGCTGCATCACACCATGGGTGGTATCAAGATCGACACGCAAACGCGCGTGCTGAACACTGCGGGGGAACCTATCGAGGGACTCTATGCGGCGGGCGAGGTGACGGGCGGAATTCATGCCGGAAACCGTCTCGGAGGAAACGCCATCGCCGACATATTCACCTTTGGGCGCATTGCGGGACGCAACGCGGCGAATTGAATTTGCGCGCGGCAAAAACGAATAGGCCACATCAATAAGCATTTTTAATGCATATCGGTGTGGCCCGATCCCTTCGGGTTTTGCGCAGCCGCCCGGAAAACGTCGCGGCATTTTCCGGGCGGCGTCTGCGTTACGTATAACAAAAAACGCCCCCTGAAAAGAAGGCGTTATCGCGCATCGCTTGTTATCCTATGCCAGCATACTCCCCAACTCACGGCAGTTTGCAAGGCCCTCGTCGTCGGGCGTTTCGTTTAAGATCAGGCCATCCGCAACCAGCGTATAGCCCAAGCCTTGTAATTCCCGCTGCCAGTTGCGCATCCATTCGCCGTCTCCCCAGCCATAAGAGCCAAACAACGCCAGTTTCTTTCCCTGTAAAGCGTCCTTAATGCCCTCATACATAGGCAAAAACTCCGTGTCCTCCAGTTCTTCCGCCCCCATAGCGGGGCAACCAAGGGCGATGCCCTCGTAACCGGTTAACCGATCCGCGTCAAAGCTGCGGGCATGAAACAAGGCGGCATGCGCGCCAGCGTTTTGCGCGCCCTCTATAATCGCATGCGCCATGGCTTCGGTGTTACCCGTTCCGCTCCAGTATACTACCGCTACTTCACTCATTTATTCTCTCCTTTTACGTTAAATATTTATGGCGCGACGGCCAGCTTCATAAGCGAACTGCCCGCCTGGTAATGCTTTTGGTAAACAAG
>JAISXK010000022.1 GCA_031270585.1 Clostridiales bacterium
AAATAGAAAAACAACTGCTTTTCGGCTTCACATCCGAGCAGGAGCGTCTGCAAAAAATAGATATACTCGCATACCAAATCAACGAAATCGCAAATGCCAGGCTGATCGAAGGCGAGGAAGAACAGTTGGATGCCCAACTGCGGGTTTTAAGCAACTCCCAGCATATTCAGACCGCGCTGGAACAAAGCTATGACACGTTGGCTAATGAAGAAGGGGCGCTGGTAGCCATCAGCGGCGCCAGGCGAACCGTGCAGGGCATCGGCGCCTTGCATGAAAAATTTCAAGAGATTTATGATCGGTTGGATGAAGCGTACTATACCATTGAAGATATTATATATACCTTGCGCGATTTAAAAAACGGCAACGAATATATGCCCGGCCAACTGGAAGAAGTGGAAAACCGCCTGGCGGTAATACACGCGCTAAAACGTAAATACGGCGCGAATATCGCGGAGATACTCGCGTTTCATGAAAACGCCAATATGGAACACGAAGCGCTTGTAAAAAGCGAGGAATTAAAAGGAGCGCTTACCGCCCAATTGCGGACATGCCAGGCACAATACACCATCGCCGCCGCCGCGCTTTCTGCGGCAAGAAAAGAGGCCGCCACTGTGCTGGAGCAAGACATTTTGCGGCAATTTGCCGATTTGGGCATGGAAAAATCTCAGTTTCAGGTTGCTATTACCCCCCTGCCCTCCCCCTCTGCGGATGGCGTGGACAGGGTGGAGTTTTTGCTTTCCGCCAACGCGGGCGAGCCGGTAAAGCCGCTGGCCAAAATCGCTTCCGGCGGTGAGATTTCGCGCATCATGCTGGCGTTTAAAACGATACAGTTCGGCAGCATCCCAAGCATCATATTTGATGAGATCGACACGGGCATCAGCGGCCATGTGGCATCCGCCGTGGGGTTGAAAATGCTGCAAATATCCAAGGGGCACCAGGTTATTTGCATTACGCATTTGCCCCAGATTGCGGCGCTCGCCGACGCGCACTATTATGTGGAAAAAATAGAAAAAGACGGGCATACTTCCACCGTTTTGCATACATTGACGGATGAGCAGCGCGTTACAGAACTTGCGCGTATTATGGGCGCCGGCCGGCATGACGTACAGGCAATGAACCACGCCGCCGAGCTCATACAGCGCGCAAATTCACTAAAAGAGAAATATTAGAATAGTATATCCTGCATAAACACCTCATGTAATGTTCATCATAGTTTAATAGCCATATGCATAGTACGCCAATCTTAAGCATCGCGTACATATGGCAAAACGGTACGAGGTGTATTTTGTGAGATCAAAAATTGGGAAACTGCTTGGCATTACGGCATGCCTGGCCTTAATATTGTCCAACTATACCGGCCAACTGCGCGCGATTCGTCTGTTGGAGAATGACGTGCACATCCAATTGGATGAAAGCTATACTGTGCCGTTTTCAAATAGCGGGTTGTTTACGGCGGACAGCAGCGGCAAATCTATGGCGGTTTCTTTCTCGCGGGATGAATCGCTTGCCAGGTTCACCGGGAGCGCGCCAGAAGATAACCATGTAACGATACGGCTGTTGGGCATGGTGCCCGTTAAGCGGATCAACGTGCACGTGCGCGACAATGTGTCGCTTGTGCCGGGCGGGTTGTCGGTGGGCGTAACGCTGCATACGCGCGGCGCGCTGGTCGTTGGGGTAAGCAGCGTTACCCTGTCAAACGGAGAAGAAGTGAGCCCGGCGGCCGTAGCGGGCGTAAAAGCGGGCGACCTGATAGAAAAGATAAACGGCGTTGAAATCAAGAACGCCGCGCACCTGGCGCAAATTTGCAACGAAAGCAAGGAAGAGGTGGTTTTAACGGCAGCGCGCGGCAATGAGCAGATATCGATGACCATGCGCCCCGCTTTTGACCCCGCAGACGGCCAATACCGCATGGGTATGTGGGTGCGCGACAGCACGGCGGGCGTGGGCACGTTATCCTTTTATGATCCTGTCTCCAACCGGTATTCGGCTTTGGGCCATGCCATTACGGATGTGGACACCAGAACGGATCTGACCGTGCGCGACGGTCAGATCGTGCAATCCACCATTGTGGATATTGTGCAGGGCGCGCAGGGCGATCCCGGCGAATTGCGCGGAACATTCGGCGCCGCAAGCCTGCCGCTGGGCACTATAGAAATGAACTGCCAATATGGCATATATGGTCGTATGTACCAGCCATACCGCAACCCGCTTTATCCGGACGGCATTTTGATGGCTTACCCTGAAGAAGCCAAGGTTGGTCCCGCGCAGCTTTTAACCACATTGAGTGAGGACGGCGTGCAGGCATATGATTGCCGGATTATAAAGGTAACGCCGCAATCAAGCCCCGCGCAAAAAGGTATGGTGGTGGAGATTACCGACGCCGCGCTTTTAAAGGCCACGGGCGGCATAGTACAGGGTATGAGCGGCAGCCCCGTGATACAAAACAAAAAACTTATTGGCGTTATTACGCATGTATTTATAAATGATCCCACAAAGGGCTATTGCATGTATGCGCAATGGATGAAAGAACAAATACCATAACGCGAACGCAATAATTCGGCAAATCGCATGGCGCTTACAGTTAAAATCTGCTATTATTGTAGCATAAGCGAGGTTTTGTTATGGTAACAGTATTGGTAGCAGACGCAAACGACGCGATATGCAAGGCAATTGTTGAATTTTGCTCAACATATAGCGATATTGCAATAATATCCTGCGTGCATAACGGTAAAGAAGCGCTGCAAGCACTCAAAACCAGAAATGTTGACGCGATACTGATCGATATACTCCTGCCGGAGATAGACGGCCTTAGCGTCATTACGCAAATACAATCCATGAAGCGAGCGCCCACCGTATTCGTATATACCGCTTTTGCGGATACCCGGCTTATGCGCGAGCTGCAAAGGTTAAACGTGGCGTATTGCTTTATAAAACCCATGGGGCCGGAACATATCATACCGCGCATGATGAAGCTGATGCGCACGGAAGAAGACGCGGGGCGCCTGCGGGAAGAAAAAACCGGCGAAGCGATATCAAAAGAAAGGCTTGAAAACGAAATCACCGGCCAAATACGGGCGATAGGCGTGCCGGCGCATCTGCGCGGCTATCATTATCTGCGCGCGGCTATACAATATTCCGTTGAGGTGGAAGACCCCACGACGATTGCCGTTACCAAGGATATATACCCCTATATCGCAGGGCTTTATAAAACGCAGCCGCCCCTTGTCGAACGATCCATCCGCAACGCCATCGAAGTCGCGTGGACGAGAGGCCATACCAGGGTGCTCAACCAATACTTTGGCTATACGATAGACGATTATAAGGGCAAACCCACCAATGCGGAGTTTATCGCAATGATAGCCGACCGGGTACGCATGCAACTGCGAAAATAGCTATTTATTGCGGGATACCGTAAACGACAGCATTTCTTTTAAGTACCACGCTTGATCGCCGAATATGCTTAACGCGTCCTTGGCCTGCCGTGCCGTGGCGGCGGCAATGGCTTTGGATTTCTCAAGCCCGTAAACAGCCGGGAATGTTACTTTTTGCGCTTTTACATCCTTTCCAAGCGTTTTTCCCGCAGTCCGGGATTCGCCTTCAATGTCAAGTATATCATCCGTTATTTGAAACAGCAGGCCATACGCCCGGCCAAATTTGCGTATGGCCTGCAGCGCGGCGTTACCCGCACCGGCACAGTACGCGCCCGCTTCCGCGCTCGCAAGCAACATGGACGCGGTCTTTCCCTCGTGGATTTTTAGTAGCGTAGCTTTATCAGGCCGCCCTTTGCCTTCCTGTTCCATATCCATGCACTGCCCAGCTACCATGCCAAATACGCCCGCGCCCCTGGCGATGGCGTTCGCGGCATTGATAAAGCGCCGATCCACATACTGATCGATATATTCCAGCATGACGGCAAACGCGTAGGATAATAGTCCGTCGCCCGCCAATATCGCCTGCCCTTCGCCAAACACCTTATGATTGGAGGGATTTCCGCGTCTAAAATCATCGTCGTCCATGGCGGGCAGGTCGTCGTGTATGAGCGAATAGGTATGAATCATCTCAATGGCGCAGGCGAACGGCAGCGCTTGCATGATATCGCCGCCCAAAAGTTTGCATGACGCCAGCGTCATGCATGGCCTCAACCGCTTGCCGGTGGCAAGCAGGCTGTATGACATGCTTTTTTGCAAAAGTTCCGGTAAGCCAGGCGCGTGCATATAGGCCGTTAACTGTTCGTCAATCAGCGCGATATACCGCTTTTGCTGCGCCTGATAATTCATTGTATTTCCTCCTCTTCGACGGGCAATTGTATCTGTGCAAGCTTTCCCTCATAGGATTCCAGCATTTCGATGCATTGCCGCCCAAGCTTTGAGCCCTCCTCGTAGAGCGAAACCATTTGATCCAGCGGGATATTTCCATCCTCAAGCTTTTTTACTACGGCTTCCAGACCGGCTAACGATTTTTCGAATGTGATTTCTTCCATTTGCCCCTCTTTACTTGTTGCTGTTTATAGTTTGAATTATGGCGTCCGCTTCCCCGTCATGCATACGCAGCTTGACCGCCATGCCTTTTTCCATCATCTGAACGGAGAATAACGCCCGGCCGTTTTCATCAGACACCAGCGCCAGCCCCCTGGCCAGCAGCCCCGCCGGCGAAAGGGCGTTTAACCTTTCCATCAGGGTGTTCACAAGGAGTGTTTTCGATACGATCCGCGCATCCATAAGCATGCGCATTTTGCCAAACGCGCTTGTTAAGGCGCGCCGTTCTTTGGCGATGATGCTCTCAACGGCAAAAAATCCGCGGCTTTGCATCAGCAGCTTGATGTATTCCTTGCGGCTATGTACATTCGCGGCATACGCGTTGCGCAGACGCTCCATGTCAATGTCAAGCGTTTGCACAAGTGCCGCATATTCCGGCACACACAATTCCGCCGCCGCCGAAGGCGTGGGGGCACGCAAATCCGCCACAAAATCGGCAATGGTGTGATCCGTTTCGTGGCCCACTGCACTGATCACCGGTATATGGCTTTTGTATATTGCCCGGGCGACACACTCCTCGTTGAACGCCCACAGATCCTCCAAACTGCCGCCGCCGCGGCCTACGATGAGCACGGATGCCGCATGCGCTTCGTTCATGCGGAGGATTGCGGCCGCAATCTCCTGGGCCGCGCCGGGGCCCTGCACCGGCACGGGACATACGCAAATGTGCATGGCGGGGAACCTGCGCCGTATGATATTGAGCATATCCTGCAAGGCGGCGCCCGTTGGCGAGGTAACGATGCCTACGCATTTGGGCAGGTAGGGTATGGGTTTTTTAATGGAAGCGTCAAAATACCCCTTTGCTTCCAGCCTGGTTTTTAAAAGAAGATAGCGCCCGTAAAGCTCACCCTCCCCATCCTGCTGCATGGCTTGCACGTAGAGCTGAAACTGCCCGTCGCGCACATATAGGGACGCTTCGCCCGTTACTACCACGCGCATGCCGTCTCGCGGCGCAAAATGAAGCGTTTGCGCAGCGGAACGAAACATCACGCATCGTACAAGCGCGCCGCCATCCTTTAGCGTAAAATACATATGGCCGGAGGTATGGTGTTTAAAGCCCGATATTTCGCCCTGCACGCGCAGACTTTTTAAAACGGGGTCGCGCCCTATCAGCGTGTGCATATATTCATTTAGTTGAGTCACCGTCAATATTCTGTGCATATACAAATTTCTATTTCTTGCGCTGTAATAGTTAGTCTTGTACCCTGACGCATGTTGCGTTTCGTATAAATGAAACCCACTATATTATATAAAATAATGTTATTACAACTGTAATACCAAGTGTGTTCCGTTAACTGTGCTTCTCATAATCTATGCGCAGCAGGTACTTGCCATTTGGAAGATCGTATTTTATTTCCTGCAGCTTGCGATATCCAACTTTCTCCATAGCGTCGTTTAACTGGCGGGGTTCGATATCCCGATGTAGCTCCTCAATTTTACTAAAAAGCAACGCATATGGTGAGTCGGAGACAAACTGCGCTTCTGTATTTACCTGAACAGCGCATGATACCGTTTGCGCCCCGCATGCTTGCATAAGCCCGGAAAACTGATTGATCCCTACATACTCCACAAACAGGTTCGCAAGCACAAGATCAACGCGCGGCACATGCGCGCCGTCCCGGGACAAATCCGCGCACCGTAGTTCCAGACGGTCACCCATATCGCCATACCGCTCCCTGCATACATCAAGATAATCTTGATTGATATCAAAGCCCACTATCCTTCGCACGCAATCGGGAATATGCGAAAGCCCATTCCCGCCCGCGATACCCAGGATTGCTACGCTTTGTATCGGGAACGCTGCCAGTTGATCCCTCGTAATGCTCTCCAGCGCTTGTAATTGTTCCACGCCGTCTAACCCCATATGCGCTTCGTAATGGGTGAGTTGCATTTCTTTCCACGGATTACGCAAAGAACCTTTCCCCCCTCAGTTTTGATGTTCATAGTATACATTGATTGGTTGCTCTATGCCATACTGTGCGGCAGAAATGTCTTAGCAGGCTTTCCCCGGTTTTTTTATTGCCGTGCGACAAGGGGGCGTAATTTTCGCCTTACGCCTTGTTTTGCACCGTAAATTTTTCTAAAAAACATTTTCCCTTGCAGCACGGATAACCACATGATATAATCCATTGTGTTCAGGCAAAATGCCCGTGCGCAGTCTCATTATATATTTGGGTGATAACGCATTTTGCCATGAGCCGGTATTGCCTTGATTATTTGAGGTTTTTAGATTTCGCTCATGGCTAGTATGCTTGTGCAAGGGGGTGAGAAAATGGCAAATATAAAATCTGCTAAAAAACGGGTCGGCATTACCGCGAAGCAAAACCTGCGCAACCGCATGCTTAACTCCGCTATGAAAACGCCCATCAGGCGTTTCAACCGGGCACTGGAAGCAGGCGATGTTGCAAACGTTGATGCGGCTTATATAAAGGCAGTCAGTACGGTTGATAAGGCCGCCAGCAAAGGCGTTATACACAAAAATGCTGCAAACCGCAAAAAAGCGCAGCTGGCAACACGCAAAGCAAAGGCTGCGAGCCGGTAGTATAAGGGCATTGATGCAGGCAAGCCGGGCGACCGGCTTTTTTTGTGCCCCAAATTGCATCCCAATGCGCCTGAGAGTTTTCATAAGGCCGCATGAAATATAGTGAGCCATTACATACGGATATGCGAAAATCAAAAACATCCCGCATATGTTGCCCAAGGGCTGCACGCGAAAATCGAAGAGGGGGCGCTATATATACCGCCGGTATTCGATATGATACAATCAATGGGCGGTATAAATAAACGTACCATGTTCAACACATGCAATATGGGCATCGGCATGGTGCTGGCAGTAGTCAAAGAGGATGACGGCGACGCCGGCATGCACATACAGCATAACCCCAACGGTTCTGCGGCTGCGATTGAAGGCATTACCACGAGGGATGGCAGGATATCCGGCAAAATGACGCATGCCGGGCGCGCGGGGCGCGGGTTGTATCAAAATATCCCCGGCAATTACCAATTGCCGCTGTTTGCAAGCGCTGTAAAGTATTTTCAATGAGGTGACTTGATATGGCGATTTTGATAGATGGAAAACAACTTGCCCAAACGCAATGCGAACTGCTGCGCCCTGAAATAACGGCGCTGGCCGGCGCCGGACAAACACCGGGCCTCGCCGTTATATTGGCAGGGGAGAATATCGCTTCAGAGGTATATGTGCGCAATAAAGAAAAACGCGCCGCATCGCTCGGCATAAACGGAAAGGTGATTCGGCTGCCGGCAACGATAGCGGAAGAGGAGATCATAGAAATTATACAAAGTCTCAATCATGACGCGGGTGTGCACGGCATATTGGTGCAGTTGCCTTTACCCGGACATTTAAACGAAAGCGCCATACTTAGCCACATATGCCCACAAAAAGACGTGGATGGCTTTCACCCGGTGAATGGGGGCGCGCTACTATCCGGCAAACCGGCGGTCGTGCCCTGCACGCCGCTGGGCATTATGAAAATGCTCGAAAGTATACACGCCCCGCTTGCGGGTGCGCACACCGTTGTGGTGGGGCGCAGCAATATCGTGGGCAAGCCGGTGTCGCTGTTGCTGCAACTTGAGAACGCTACGGTAACCATGTGTCACTCCTACACCAAAGATTTGGCCTGTTACACCCGCCAGGCGGATATACTCGTGGCGGCTGCAGGGAGGCCCCATTTGATAAAGGGCGATATGCTCAAGCCTGGCGCCATTGTAATCGACGTAGGCATGAATACCGTAAACGGCAAGCTTACCGGCGACGTTGCCTTTGATGAAGCCGCCAAAGTGGCAAGCTACGTCACCCCGGTTCCGGGCGGAGTGGGGCCCATGACCATCGCCATGCTGATGTACAACACCGTGCAGGCGGCGAAGCGCGCCCATACTGCGTGACCTCTGCAAACGTCGCGCAAGTATTGCCCGCCTGATTTGTATGTTGATTTTAAGGGGTGTTGCGCCAAATGAATTGTTGTCCTTCCGCATCCATGACGTGAAGCGCATCCGCCCCCTGCGGCAATACGGTCGATGATGGGCTTTGCGGCAACACGATATCCCGCTGTGGGAAAAACGCGGCCCCTTCCAGACGCCCTGCGGTGCAGTATAAAAGCGGAGCGCTTTTTTGCGCGTTATGCAGGCAGGCAGGCATAGTGGGATGACCGAACGGAAGCACTCGTATGCCGTCCTGAAAGTGAAGCGTTATTTTCTGATCTCCTTCCGGCGCGTGCGTTAACCTGTGACGCAAGGCAAATAGCGCGTAAGGGGAACAATCTGCGGCAATAAAACGCCTGCCAAACTTATTTGCAACGGCCGCCGTGGTGCCGCTGCCCGAAAACAGATCCATCACGGTATCGCCCGGACGAGAGGATGCCAATATAATACGCTCCAACAATGCGGCCGGCTTTTGCGTGGCGTAGCCAATCCGCTCCGGGTTCCGCTGGTGCAGGTGCGGTATATCCGCCCATACGTCGCTGGGATAAATAAGCGAATGTGCGGGATAGGCGTACACCTTGCCGTTTGTGCGTATGGTATAGCTCACATTACCGTTTGCGTCCACCGAGCGTCTCATATGGTTTCTGCGCGCGGCGCCTCTTTGGCTGCCCACGCTCTTGATATCGAAATACCCCTTCGCTGTTTTCCTGTAAAACAATATGGTATCATGCTTGCGGGAAAAGTGGGCCTTGCTCCTCCCCCCAGATCGATACGCCCATATGATCTCATTGCAAAATTGTTTTTCTCCAAATATTTCATCCAGCAACAACCGCAAATGCGCCACCATGCGGAAATCTATATGCAGGTATATCGCGCCTTCATCATGCAGCAACGCGTGGCAACCCGTCAATACGCGCCGCATGAAGCAAAGATATTCCTGTCTGTCAAGCGTATCCTCATATGCCGGCCGTTTGATTGTGTCGCCATTTAGTTTGATATAAAACGTATCCCCAGTTTGAAAAGGGGGATCCAGATAGATAAGCTGTATGTTACCAGCGTATTGCTTTAGCAGCGTCGGCAACAGCAGATTGACATCCCGCAGGTAAAACGCGCCCGGCGTTTGTTTACAGTATACCTCTTTATCACACATATGTGATTGTGGCATCATGCTTTTTTGCCCTGTGATTTTAAATAGTTTGCGGATTGCACGTGCCGCTCCATGCAGGACTGGGCGCGCGCGGCGTCATGCGCGCAAAGCGCGGCGTATATTTCTTTGTGCTCTTCAAACGATTTTGGCGCGCGTTCGGGTACCATGAGCGAGCTTTGGCGCGCATAGGCGGCATTTTGGTGCAACGAGCCCAATATATGCTTCAACGTGCGGCTGTTGCTTGCAATAAATATAATCTCGTGAAATTCTGTGTCCAGTTTGGCGAGGTTGGCGTAATCCCGCCGTCTTGTGTAAAGCTCCATCAGATCTATAAGCTCTAAAAGCTTATCAAGCTCGGGTTGCTTGATGCGCGAGGCCGCCAAATTGGCCGCCAGCCCTTCCAGCAGATAGCGTATGATAAAAATATCGGTGATGTCCTCTTTGGAAATGCCTTTTACGGTAACGCCGCAGTTGGGGATGCTCTCTATCAGGTCTTCCAGTTCCAACTGCTTGAGCGCCTCGCGTATGGGGGTGCGCGACACGCCAAACTCTTCCGCCAACTTTGTCGCAACCAAAATATCACCGCTGTGGTACCTGCCGTCTATAATGCCGTCACGGATATATTTAAAAACTTTTGTCGTAAGCGACTGGGTGTCTTTTTGATCAAATATGTTTGCCATCGCCATACTCCTTTAGGGTATGCAAAGAAACATCCTTTGCGTTTGCCTAAAATTTTCCCTTACCAACAGGTAAAGTGTATAACACTTATTTATGAAAAACAAGGGGGACCTGCGCGCGGCGAACTACAAAAACATGCGGTAACACCAGGAAATTGCGTTGGACATATGTGTGAAAGATATTATGAACGTTTCACGCTATGCATTCTGAAACCGCAAACCCATACATACACTTTGGTAAGATGACGGAAGGACATGCCAAAAGTATGCAATTGAACGAAACCGCGCTCTGGAAGCGGCAAATATCGTCTGTTCTGCCGGATAAGCTCAACGATATGCTGGCCCAAATTGACGACAAACTCGCGTTGGAGGAGGTTCGTATCCGCGCGGAACAACCGCTGCAGCTTTGTTGCGGCGGGTTTGATAAGCTTATTTACGCCGCCGGTGGCAAACCCGCCGCCACACTCGAAGATTGCCAGGAGATCGTTTCGCGCGTCACCGGGCATTCCATCTACGCGTGGGAGGATGAGCTGAAACATGGCTTTATAACTCTGCCCGGCGGCTACCGTGTAGGCTTATGCGGAAAAGCGGTAAAAGAGGGGGGCGGTTTTTCGCAGTTTGCCGATTTTACCTCTATCAATATTCGCATATCCCGCGCGTGCGCGGGCGCCGCAGATAAGGTGATGCGCGGCCTTGTGCGTCCCAACGGACATATATACCCGGCGTTGATTATTTCGCCGCCGGGCTGCGGAAAGACCACGCTTTTGCGTGATATCGCGCGCCAGCTTTCATACGGGGGCGCGTGCGGCGCGGGACTCAAGGTAAGCCTGATCGATGAACGTATGGAACTTGCTGGCAGCGTGCGCGGCGCAGCCCTGTTTGACCTGGGGCCGCGTACCGATGTGCTGAGCGGTTGTGGCAAACCGGAGGGCATACGCATGGCGGTACGGGTATTGTCGCCGGATGTGATCATCACCGACGAGTTAGGCGGACAGGATGATGCCGCCGCCGTGGAAGACGCCGCGTTTTGCGGCGTGGTCACCATTGCAAGCGCCCACGTAACGGATATCACGGCGCTGCGCAAACGGCTGCCGCTTTCCGCCCTGCTGTATAGCGGCGCCATACAGCGCATTATTCTGTTGGGCAGGGAGGATGGCCGCGCCGGAAGCATTATGGAAATGTATGACGGCGATTTGCAGCCCCTGCAAAGGCGCAAAGGGGGTGTGTTATGCTTCGAGCGCTGGTAGTTGTTGCCGTGTTTCTGGGTGCGGTGACGACCGGCGCGCTTGCATCCAACAGGTTAAGGCTACGCCAGAATACGTTAAAGGCCATGCTTGCAAGCGTCAATCATATATCCATGCGTATGGAATATACGCTGGAGCCCCTGGCGGCACTTGCCCACGCCTGTAAAAACGACACAACCGCCGTTTTTTTTGATGCGTTTGCCGAAAAATTAAAAACGGAGCCCAATGCGCACGCGGCGTGGGCAGACGCCATGTGTTACGCCAAAAGCGTTGATCCGGGGTTTGCCTCCTTACACCGTGAAGAGAGCAAAGCGTTTGAAGAATATGCTCTTGTTTTAGGGCGGAGCGGGTATCGGCAGCAGCATAAAAACGCAAGCCTCTTGCAGGAACAGCTTGCGCTTATTGTTAGCAAGGCGCAGGAGGAAAATTTAAAAAAAGGGCGGCTGTATAAGTCGCTGGGGGTGCTGGGCGGCATTGCGGTTGCGATACTGTTGATTTGAGCAAAAGAATACATGGAAGGAAGCCTTGGCATGAACGTAGACATTTTGTTTAAGATAGCGGGAATTGGCATATTGGTTGCCGTCGTCACCCAGGTGCTTAAGCAAAGCGGCAGAGAGGAGATGGCCACCATCGCGGCGATTGCGGGCCTCATTATTGGGCTATTGATGATGCTGAATATGATAGGCGGCCTATTTGATAGCGTGCGGCAGGTGTTTCAACTGTATTGAGGTGAGGGGATGGGCGTATTTCAATTGGCTGCGTTTGCGTTGCTGGCCGCGTCTTTCGTGATGCTGGTGCGCGTTATACGGCCTGAAATGGCCTTGCAGGTCAGCGTGATCGCGGGGCTGATCGTGCTGGCTTTCAGCATCGCGCAACTGACGGGAATTTTGGAAAGCCTGCGGTCGTTTGCGGCGAAATACAATATCGATACGGCCTATGTGGCCATATTGCTCAAAATCATCGGCATCGCATACGTCGTGCAGTTTGCCGGCGAAATTTGCAAGGACGCCGGGGAAAACGCGCTTGCCTCCAAGGTGG
>JAISXK010000117.1 GCA_031270585.1 Clostridiales bacterium
CTGCAAGAGGGCATATTGCGGCTTGGCAACAACGCCTTTGAAGGCTGCGCGAGCCTTCGTGAAATACGGCTTCCGCAGAGCATACGGGTAATAGAAAAAGAGGCGTTTCGGCAATGCGCAAGCCTTAGCGCCATCGCCCTGCCCGATCAGCTGCGCGAAATCGGCGATAACGCGTTTCACAGCTGTGTAAAGCTCGAAACCATTACCGTGCCGGATGCCGTTACCACCATCGGTGAGGGCGCGTTTTATGGCTGCGCGGCGCTCAAAGAGGTGCGCCTGCCGCCGCGGCTTTCCTCCATCAGCGTGGGCACGTTTCAAAAATGCGGGGAGCTAAAGAGCATCACCATACCCGAAGGCGTGCAGCTGATTGGCGGCGCGGCGTTTTCGGGTTGCGGCGCGCTTAGCGGGATCATACTGCCACAAAGCCTCAAGCGTATAGAGGAAGAGGCGTTTTATGCCTGTGCCGGCCTCAAAAGCGTAGAATTGCCCCCGGCGCTTGCGTATATCGGCGAATACGCGTTTTATGGATGCCTTAACCTCGCCACTACCATACCGGCCGGCGTTACATATATTGGCGAGGGCGCGTTTGATTTTACGCCCATGGAGAAAAAAGAATCGGAGCGGTTTGTAATCGTGGGCGACGGCGTGCTCACACAGTATAACGGCAGCGATCAGGTTGTAACCGTGCCCGATGGCGTAAAGCGCGTGGGCGGCTTTCACAGGAACGAAAGCGTGCAGATGGTGCTGCTGCCCAACAGCGTTGTGGAAATCGGCGAGGGCGCGTTTCGTGCCTGCACGGCGTTGATGAGCGTGCATATGCCCCTGGGGCTGCAAACCATTGAAGAGCGCGCGTTTGACGGGTGCGTAAGCCTGGTGGGCCTGACGCTGCCCGATACCGTAACGCGCATAGGCGGCTGGGCGTTTTTGGGTTGCGAGCAGCTGCAAACGCTCGTCGTGCCCCCCGGCGTTACCGAGATTGGCGAGGGCGCGTTTTACAATTGCCCCAAGCTGACGTTGCAGGTGTATGCGGGCTCCGCCGCGGAGGCGTACGCGCTCTCCATGCGCATACCGTTCAATATATTGCAATAGACTTGGCGCGAAGCGCGCGTTCATATATCAGCCGCATTGCGCGCCAAAGTGTTTAAGCAGGTATTTTTCCGCCTCGGGGCACCACAGGCCGTTGTTGGCGGTAACGATTTCATCAAGCGCCGCAAAGAGCGGGTCCGCTTTGCCTTTAAGGGCAAAATCGCTTATGGCGGTAAGCGGCATATCGATCCGGTTGTATATGAGCTTTTTGCCGCCGGGTATATCGGGCAGCCTGAGCGTCGTTTCCGCCGCGCAATCAAGCCCGCCTATGTGGGTGATCATGGAGGATGGATTGAGCGCGCCGCTGTTCATCATTTGTATGGATTCGCGCATGTCGCCGGTGTTGCCGCCGGATGTTCCCACGATGTGGTGGTACGCGTAATGCACGTTGTAAAAGTTCATTTCCGCCTTAAAGCCCGTGTTGGAAGGCCCCGCGAAGAAGTTCAGGCACCCGTCGTGACCCAATATGGCGTCGCCCTGCTCCACGACGGGCTTTACCGGCGCGAAAACGATCACATCATCATAGCCCGTGCCCCCGCAAAGCGCCGTCAGCTCACATACAGGGTCGCCCGCAGCCGTGTTGAGATAACGCAGTTCCACCCCCTGCGCCCGCGCGTGCTCCACAGTATAGATGCTTGCCGCGCGGTTTAGCCGCGCCTCGTCGATATCCGTCACCACCAGCAGCGAAGGCCGCCTGTCGCAATGCAGCGCGTAATCGATGGCGCCAAGGCCCATGGGGCCCACCGCCGCCAGCATGGCCATCTTGCCGCCCTTTACAATGCCCATGCTGTGCGTATAGCTGCCGGGCGTGGTGTGGTACATCGCGTGGAACGTGCCTATGACGCAGCTCATGGGCTCGGCCAAAGAGCCGAAATAATACACGTCGGAATGATAGGGCAGCAGGCAATCCATCTCCAATATTTCAATGGGGATATTCGCGTAGGTGGCGTCGCCGCCGCAATAAGGGTAGGAATAACCCGGCGCCTCAAGCGATCCCTTGTAAAAGTGCGCGGGCTGTATGGCAAACCCGTCGCCGGGTTTATATTTGTGCTTCCAGCGTTCGCCCACCTCCACGATGCGGCCGCAAAACTCATGGCCGATGATGGTGGGGTTCTTTGCCACGTCGTCCGGCACGCGCTTATGCTTTGCGCCCTGCATGGCGGCCTTGTAGCTGCTCATGCAGATGCTGTCGGATATAATCTCAACGCGCACGCCGTCTTCGCCTATGGGCGGCAGATCGAATATTTCCAGTCTGAGATCCTTCTCGCCATAAATCCTGACCGCTTTTGTTTTCACGAGTATCCCCTCCTAAAAAATAAAAACTCTTTGCGCGTCCGCGCTATAAGCAAAGTATACCGTGTTTTTTGTTTCGTGCAAGGTGAAAATAAAAAACACCATACAATAGAGCGGCCCGGCGCCATCCCCGCCCTCGTATCCGCTTGTGATCATTGCCGCGCGGCGCATACGCCGGTTTGAAATTCCAGAGCGGGGTTCACAAGTCCCCTGTACAGCGCCAGGCTTTTCACCCATTCCACACAATCGTTCTTCCATCTGTACAGCGTGGTTTGTCCGATGCACAGTTGCTCCATCAGTCTTCGCCGCACCGCGCCGGCCCTTAGCAGCGTTTTTTCGTCCGGCTTCCCAATGCCGTAATAGGCGGTAAGTATGGTCGCAAGCGCCGGCGCGTAAAAACGCATTTCCGTAAGCGCGGTATCGATCACCGCCACCCAATCGCGCATCTCCTGCACGCGCCGCGTGGGTTCCGCCCTTCTAAGCGCCACATACGCAGTATCGTCCCGCCGTTCGGATGTTTTACTTCGGGCGGCCTGCGTCATGCTCTCGTGATAAAGGCCATGATCTTCGTAGGCCGCTATCTCAAGCTTCATGAGCCGGTAATTGGAAAGTCTATATTCCACCTCTTTATACAGCCTGTTTCTCACATCGTGATATGTGTGAATCGTATTTTGCATCTGTTGCTCCAACCCCTCAATTTGTGTTTTGTTTTCGATAAAAACCCAAATGCCCGGTTATGCGCCCTTTGCCTGTTCAATCGGCGTTCCGGTGCGGAGTGCAGCATCCCACGCAACGATTATAACACATTTGTTCGTATATTGTCAAATTATTTTCGCTAATGGTATGGAGAGTGAAAGCGAATATCCGGGGGTATTGCACTTTTGGGGCAATTCCTTTATAATCTATAGCCGCGCCTGAAATGTGATCGAACCGGCGAGAAGGAATTGAGGTAAGAATGACAAAAAACGAAGCGGTTAGAAATATAGCCATCATCGCCCATGTAGACCATGGCAAAACAACGCTTGTCGATCAAATGCTGCGCCAGAGCGGCATATTCCGCAGCAACGAGCAGGTGCGTGAGCGCGTGATGGATAGCAACGATCTGGAGCGTGAGCGCGGCATCACCATACTGAGCAAAAACACGGCGGTGACCTATAAGGGCGTGCGCATCAACATTGTGGATACGCCGGGTCACGCCGATTTTGGCGGAGAGGTAGAGCGCATATTACAGTTGGTGGACGGGGTGCTTCTGGTGGTAGACGCCTTTGAAGGTTGCATGCCGCAAACACGCTTTGTGCTGCGCAAGGCGCTGGAACTGGGCAAGATACCCGTCGTGGTTGTGAATAAAGTGGATCGCCCCGGCGCGCGCCCATACGAGGTGGTGAGCGAGGTGCTGGAGCTTTTTATGGATCTTGGCGCCACGGCGGCGCAGTTGGATTTTCCCGTGGTGTATACATCCGCCAGAGACGGCAGCGCGGGCCTGGAGCCGGACGAGCTTCACGATAATATGGACGCGTTATTTCAAACCATATGCGAGGATATACCGGCGCCAGGCGGAGACCAGGACGCGCCGCTGCAAATATTGTTTTCCACCATCGATTATGACGAATATGTGGGGCGCATTGGCATAGGGCGCGTTGTGCGTGGCACGGCCGGCCGCAATATGCCCGTGAAGCTTTGCGGCGGCGGCGCGGATCAATGCGACGCCAGGCTGACGCGTCTTTACCATTTTCAGGGCCTGAAGCGTATTGAGATCGAGGAGGCCAGGGCCGGCGATATCGTGGCCGTGGCGGGGGCGGAGGGCTTGCGCGTGGGCCAAACCGCCTGCGCGCCGGACGCCGTGGAGCCGCTGCCCTTTGTGCATATAGACGAGCCCACCGTGGCCATGGTGTTTATGGTTAACGACAGCCCGTTTGCGGGCAAAGAGGGCAAGTACGTGACATCGCGCAACCTGCGCGACAGGCTTTTTCGCGAGGTGCTCACCAATATATCCATGCGCGTGAACGAAGCCTATAGTACCGACGCGTTTGAGGTGTGCGGGCGCGGAGAGCTGCATTTATCCATACTGATAGAAACCATGCGCAGACAGGGGTATGAATTTGCCGTGAGCAGGCCGCGCGTGATCTATAAGACCGGCGAATCCGGTAACCGGCTGGAGCCCATGGAGGCGCTCACGATCGATGTGCCGCAGGAATACGTAGGCGCCGTGATGGACAAGCTGGGCGCCAGGAAAGCGGAACTTATCGATATGACGGCGGGCGGCGAGGGCACAAGGCTGAAGTTTCGTATACCCGCGCGGGGGCTGATGGGCTACCGCAGCGAATTGCTTACGGATACCCGCGGCCATGGCGTCATGAGCCATGTGTTTGACGGCTACGCGCCCTATAAGGGTGAAATGCAGGAGCGTGCGCGCGGCAGCCTGATTGCCCATGAAACGGGCGACACCACCGCGTATGGCCTGTATAACACGCAGGAGCGCGGAAAACTTTTTGTGGGCCCCGGCGTTCCGGTATATGCCGGGCAGGTGGTGGGCGAATGCGCCAAGGCGGATGATATCGTGGTGAACGTATGCAAGAAAAAGCATGTAACCAATATGCGCGCGTCCGGCAGTGACGAGGCGCTGCGCCTTACGCCGCCTGTGGCGCTCTCGCTGGAGCAATGCCTGGAATTTATCGCCGACGACGAATTGGTGGAGGTAACGCCGCAAAACATACGCATGCGCAAACGCGTACTGAATAAAGAGTTGCGGCAAAAGGGGGGCGCAAACGCCGGGGAGGCTTGAAGAGGCAACGCGTCAATTCAGCCTTATCCCCAAAATTTGATTGGAGCGCGTGCCGATCACCAGCATGTTATCAAATACGGCGGGCGAGGCCTCCATATTGTTGTTTTCAAACTGTATGGTATCCAAAAGCGCGCCGGTTCTGCCGTCCAGCAGGGTGATGCTGCCGCCGCTGTCACAGGTTACGATATAGGCGTTGCCGAATTTGTCGTATACATCCACCGGGGATGGCCAGGAGTACCGCTCGAGTGGATACGTCCAGCGTTCCATGCCCGTGGCTTTATCCAATGCCACGATAAGGCCGCTGCCGCTGTTGGGCGTGCGGCTGTAGGATACGATCACCAAATCATCGATACTGTGCTTGCCCAGCGCGGCGGTGGCCTGTACGCCGCCCGCAGCGGATGCGTTGTAGCGCACCGCGCGCGTATCCTGCCAGAGTATTTCGCCGGTGACGGCGTCAAGCTTGAAAAAAGACGCGTCCCCCTTGCCGTCGCCGGCTAAATAATCCAGTGAGGCGCCCACATAGAGATAGGCGGTGTGGGCGTCCTCGTCCTCTTCCAGCACGGGGGTGGCGTTTGTGTCGTCCAAAAGATCCTGCACCCAGACGATATCCATCGTGTTGACGTTTATACATTGCATAAAGCCCGCGTTATCCGCAAGGTAGAGGTATTCACGCCAACCTGCGGCGCTTGCTTCAAAGCCCAGCCAGTAGTCGCCGTTTGTATCCACACGGGCGGCATTGTAGCGGTATTTTACCAATTGCGAGGGGTTCACAGTGATGCTGCCGGCGGCCTCGTCATAATGTGTATTGAGCTTGACGCGATAGAGTATGCCGTTTTCGCCGGGGTAAAAGAGCGTATCGCTGGCGGCGTTAATGAGCGGCGAGCTGTCATAGGCGTGCCATTTGCGCAGTGCGAACGGATCCTCGCGCAACCCAAACTCATAAAGCCGCTCAAAATCGATCAGGCTATATACCATGGCGCGCGCGTCGATGGATTTGTCGGCGTACCCATCCCCCGGGCCCAAGTATAGCAGCGGGTAGCCGCGTGGGTCGATGGAGCCGGCGCCTTTAAAGGGCATGCCTATGCGCAGTTTGTCGCGCGTGGGTTCGCCGGTTTCCAGATCTAAAAAATACACGGAGCCATCCATGGTGGCGAGTATGACCTCCACAAGGCCGGGCTTGTTTTTCGCGCTGTCATACAGGTTCATGATCCGCTTTGTGGCCTCGGGCCAGCGCACGATAAGGGGCTGCCCCACCCAACCGCTGCCCGACCATCTGGCGTCGGGGTCGCTGCTGCTGATGCCGCGTTTCATGGATCCGGTGGCCGCCGACCACACATGGGTGAGCGTTTTTAACGTTATATCGGCCGTGCCGTAGGCGGCGCTGTCGCGGTAATTATTGCCGCGGAAGGTGGTAACGCCCTCGACGAAGGAAAACGCGTCCGCCGGGCCAAAAAAGATATCGCCGGGGCTCGTATAGCTTTGGGATATTTCGCCGTCCGTCTCCAGCTCGCGTATAAACTCAAACCGCGCAGGCCTTGTGTCCGCTATGGGCGCGGGGGTATAAAAATACGGCGTGGGGGATAAAACGGGCGTGGGCACGGGCGTTGGGGAAGGCGCGGGGTCGGCGGCGCCGGGGCCAAACAGGACGCCGCCCGGCGTGGAGGCCGCGTTTTTTGGCATTTGCATATACCCAAAGGCCAAGAGGCCCACAATAGTTACCGCTATGGCCAACACCAGTATGGCGAGTGCTTTGATAAGCGTTTTAACGGTCATACCGCCTCCGAAATGAATTTTGCCATGCCGCAGTTCACATGCGCGCCGGCGGTAAAACGCGGCAGGGTCTTAAAGCAATTGTATACTGTGGGCGCCCGTATGGCAAATGGTAAGCATAAGCATAGTACGCCAATCTCAATCCGGGTTTAAGACTGGCGCGCCATGCTTATGCAATACGTTTATGTGCGGGCGTCCAGCGGGATGATGAGTCGCTTGCGGATCAGACGGTATAGCAGAAAGCCCATGGTGAGGCCCGCAATCTCCGCAATGGGGAAAGCCCACCAGACCGCGTCAAGGCCCAGGAACCTGGCCAGCAAATACGCGGCGGGCAATATCACAAACAACTGGCGCACAAGGCTTGTTAACAGGCTGTATGCGCCCTTGCCCACCGCCTGGTACAGCGTGGAAAACGAAATACCCACGGCGGCCCCGGGAAAGGATAAGCAGATGACGCGCAGCGCGTTAACGCCTATAAGCAGCATATCGTCGGAAGCGTTAAACAGCAGCAGCATCTGTCTGGGAAACAGCTGGAAAAGCAGCAGCCCCACAAGCATGGCGATTGCGGATACCAGCAGTTGCAGCCTGAAAGCTTTTTCCATACGGGCGCGGTTTTTCGCGCCGTAGTTGTAGCCAAGTATGCTGATGCCGGCCCCGGATAAAGCGAACACCGGCATGAATATAAAGGAGTTCAGCTTGAAATAAACGCCCAGCACCGATACCGCCGTGGGCGTAAAGGCGATGAGTATTTTGTTGAGGCCCAGTATCATCACAGTGCCGATGCTTTGCATGACGATGGAAGGCGCGCCTACCGCGTAAATATCGCGGATGGCCCGCTTGTCGGGGCGAAAATTCTTAAAGCCGGGCTTAACATCATGCTTTTTAAAGAACACGAGGTAAAAGCTTAACAGCATGGCCACCCACTGCCCGGCGACGGTGGCGATGGCGGCGCCCTTTACGCCAAGCGCCGGGAAGCCCATGTAACCGAATATCAGTATGGGGTCGAGTATGATATTGACCACGGCCCCCGCAAGCTGCATGAGCATGGGGTATATGGCGTTGCCGGTGGCCTGCACAATGCGTTCGCAGGCGATCTGCATGAATATGCCTATGCAGTACGTCATGCAGATAAAAAGATAATCGCCGCCCATGGCGCGTATTTCGGCGTCGCCGGTAAAAAAACGGAAAAACGGCCTTGCGAAGCATAGGCCGGCCAGCGTGAACACAAGCGCGCTTACCGCCATGATAAACAGCGCGTTCGTGGCGCCGGCGTTGGCCTCTTCAAAGCGCTTTTCACCCAGACGGCGCGATATCAGCGAGTTGACGCCAACACCCGTGCCCACGGCCACGGATATCATGAGCATTTGCGCGGGGAACGCGAGAGAAACCGCCGTAAGCGCGTTTTCGCTTACGCGCGCTACAAATATACTGTCCACAATATTGTAGCACGCCTGTATCAACATAGATACGACCAGTGGCAGGGCAATGCTAAACAGCAGCCTGCCCACCGGCATAACGCCCATTTTATTGGGCGCGTTCATTTGATTCTCCATCTAAAACACACTTTCCGCCATGTGGCAAAGGGATTGCGTACCCCGCCGGCTGTTTTCGCGCGCTGCCCGGCGGGATAAAAGCGTTACCTGCCATTATATCATGATTACACTTGTCCGCAAGGGCGGCGGATGGACGGGAGGGATCGCTCTTGCGGAACGCTCTTTGCGGTTTCCACAAAATTGACAGGCTTTAAGGGAACGGTTATAATAAGCGCGTGCGCGCCTTAGGGCGCGGCGTATAGAAGGAAACGCGTATGAGTGAATCAAGGGGCTTTCCCCAAAGAATAACGGTGGAATTGACCAGTGTCTGCAATATCAATTGCTCCTTTTGCCCCCGGCAGCACATATCCATGCGGCATGGATATATGGATGAGGCGCTTTATTATAAAATCATAGATGAGGCGGCGCGCCATCTGCCCGTTTGCGCCGTATTGTTTTTTCGCGGGGAATCGTTACTGCATGAGCGCTTAATTCCATTTATCCGCTATGCGAAAGACAAGGGGGTAGGCCCATTGCAGCTTGCCAGCAACGGCATGGCGCTGCAGGGCGCGTTGCGGGATGGGTTGCTGTCGTCGGGCCTGGATTTTATATCGTTCAGCCTGGATACCAACGACAAAACGCTGTATGAGGCATGCAGGCAATACGGCGATTTTGACCGCGCGCATAACAATGTATTGGGCTTTTTAGAGCAATGCGCCAAACGGCGTGCCGCCGGGCTGGCGGCGCCCGAAACGCAGGTGTCTGCGGTTGATCTTGCCGTATACCGGCTTGGGCTGCAAACGTTTATTAAGTTTTGGCGGCAATACGCAGATACCGTGCGCGTGTATGTGGAGCACAGCAGTGATGGCAATATGGGCAGCATCGCCGGGGGAAAAGCCTTTAAAAAACGCCTGCCCTGCAAAAAGCCCGATACGGATATGGTGATTTACTGGGACGGCACGGCGGCGCTTTGCAACCACGACTGGGATACGCGCGCGGGTATCGGGAATGTACGCGACGATACGATGGAAACGCTATGGAGCGGGAAGCGGTATCAGGAGATCAGGCGTATGCATGAAAGCGGGGATATAGAGGAAAAGCTTGCGTGCGCGCATTGCGATCATTGGAAGATGTATTATACGGAGGAAGGGTTTTTGGGGAAAAAATACTGTAGCGCTTAAGAAGCGCAAGGAGCTTTTATAAGGAGCTTTTATATAGATAAAATGGGTTTACATACTAAAACCAACGGCGTATACGGGCGCGGGTACAGGAGGGGTAGAGCGATTGGGCAAAGAAATGTTCTTGAAGAAACCTTTTCAGGTATTATATAAAAACAGAAAAATTTTAGTGGCGCTTACCAAGGATGATATTAAAAAAAAGTACGCGGGTTCAACGCTGGGTCTTGTTTGGATGTTCCTATACCCTCTGCTGTTCTTGCTGGCGTATGCGTTTGTTTATAGCGTGGTATTGCGCATAAGATTGGAAATCATGACGACCACGGAATACATCATGATGGTATTCAGTGGGCTGTTGCCGTTTTTGAGCTTTTCGGAAATGCTCGGCACGAGTTCCATGTCGATCGTGAGCAACGCGGCATTGCTGAGAAACACGTTGATTACGATAGATACCCTGCCTGTGAAAGCGGTGTTTATTTCGCAGCCCACGCAAGTGGTGGGAATGATATTTTTACTTGTGGCAACACTGATATTTGGAACGGCATCGCAATATACAATACTGATTGTACCGATTTGGGCGCTGCAAATGTTATTTAATATGGGAATAGCGTGGCTGTTGGCGGCACTGAATGTAGCCGTTCGTGATATTCAAACGATCATACCCTTGCTGAGCCTGTTATTAATGTTTATAAGCCCGGTTGCGTATACGGTTGATATGATACCGGCAAAGCTGCGGTTTGTCATGAGTTTTAATCCGCTGTATTATTTTATTACATCTTACCAAAGTGTTTTAGTGCTAAAGACAGTTCCTTCCCTGATAAATCTTTTGATTATGGTAATCATGTCAATTGCGGTTTTTTATTTGGGTTATTGGGTATTCAGCACAATGAAACGCATATTGGCAGATTATGTGTAATGGTAAAACTATGAATAATGATTATGCGATCCGGGCGGAAAATCTGGGGAAAATGTACAAGCTTTACAACAATAATATAGCGATACTGCGCGATGCGTTTCGGTTACGCCCCGTGCCGGAGCATAAGAAAAAGTATAGGGAATTTTGGGCTTTACGAAATGTAAACCTTACTATTGGCAGAGGGGAACGTGTTGCGCTCATAGGAAGAAACGGGGCCGGGAAAAGCACCTTGCTTAAATTGATCTGCGGGAGGATATATCAAACAGAAGGGTCGTTCACGGTAAACGGGAAAATACAAGCGCTGATGCAGTTGGGCACGGGCTTTCATAAGGATTATACCGGCCGGCAGAATATAAAGGCGTCGTTATTATACAATGACCTCACCGAAAGGGAAATTGCCGAAATAGAAGAAGAGATAATAGAGTTCAGCGAATTAGGAGAATTTATCGACCAGCCTATAAAAACATATTCGCAGGGAATGCTGGCGCGCCTTGGATTTTCGACAGCGACTGCCGTCAAACCGGAAATACTGATGATTGATGAGGTGCTGGGGGCGGGAGATGCGTATTTTACCACAAAATGTGTGGAGCGAATGCGCGAATTAACCAAAGATGAAGGTAGTACGGTGGTTTTTGTAAGCCATGATTTGGCGTCTGTGCAATACCTGTGTGACAGGGCTGTTCTTATCGACAAAGGGCATATAACGGCGGATGGGGAAACGTTGCCAATAATAAAAGAGTATACGGATTTGGTGCGAAAGGACGACGAGGAGAGGTTGCGCACACAGGATTATAAGAGGATAGCGCAAGGTATAACCATAACGGATAGAGATATTGATGTATATCACACAGTGACCTTTTCTTTTGTTCCTGTCAGGGCGGATGTGTTTCCATTGAAAAT
>JAISXK010000023.1 GCA_031270585.1 Clostridiales bacterium
CGCCGGTACGCCACAATATGGCCCGCGCCGCATTGACCATACCACATCCAATCGCCATGTTTCAACATACAAAAGCCATCGTTTTTGACTATTTCAAAGTAAAGAGCAAAACCACGGCCGTTGCGCGGATGCATTCGCCGCGCCCTTCGGGGCCCATACCCTCGGTGGTGGTAGCCTTCACGCTCACATACTCGCGCTGCAGGTGCAGGGCGCTGCAAAGCATTTCGCGCATCTCGGGGAAATATTGTACCAGCTTGGGCTGCTCGGCGGTGATTACAATATCCGCGTTGCGCACGCCGTAGCCCGCCGCAGCGATTTCACCCGTTACCTGCCCGAGCAGCTTAAGGCTGGATATATCTCTATACCGCTCGTCATTATCAGGGAACTGTTGACCGATATCCCCCAGTCCTGCCGCACCCAAAAGCGCGTCGATCAGCGCGTGGGTCACGACATCCGCATCGGAATGGCCCAGTAGCCCCTTATCAAACGGCACCTTTACGCCGCTTAGTATCAGGCTGCGGCCGGGTATTAGCCTGTGCACATCCTCACCGTAACCCACGCGCAAACCGCTTTGCGCGCCAAGCCCCGCCGAAGATGAGAACAAATGCTCTTCCAGCCACACCAGATCGTCGGGCGTGGTGAGCTTGCGGTTGTTGGCATGACCGCGCACAAAACGCACCGCGTGGCCTGAAGCCGCGTAGAGCGAGCTATCGTCCGTGGCGGGCAGACCCGTCTTGCGCGCGCGCTCATACGCGGCAAAGATTTGAAGGTAATCAAACGCCTGCGGGGTTTGCATGCGCAGCATTTCGTCGCGCGGCATGGGCGCCACCTTTTCGCCGCCCTTTGTTACATGCAGCACGGTGTCGCGTATGGGTATGGCGGCCACGCCGCTGTTATACAGGCGCGCGCTATCTATGCACGCCTGTACGAGACTGGGCCGGGCAAGGCAACGCGCGGCGTCATGTATCACGACAATACCCTTCCCGGTTTTTTTAAGGCCCTTATAAACGGAATCCTGCCGGGTGACGCCGCCGTCGCAAAGCGTAACCGGCACGCCGGCCCTTGCCGCAAGTTGCGTGGCATGCGGTTGTGTGGCTTCGTTTGTAACGATCACTATTTTATCCACACCGCCTTTGATCAACGCTTCCAGGCTCATGGCCATGGGCGTTTTGCCGTTGGGCAACCTATATAACAGCTTGTGAAACCCCATGCGACGGCTGTCGCCCGCGCACAGGAGTATGCCTGTCACCTCGCTCATACCTCGTCCTCCAGCACGGCATAAAGCTCCTGCGCGTTTGCTTTGTTCGCGTGTTCCGGCAAGGATAGCACCCGCACATGGAGCGCCCTGTTGCCAAGCCGCAGCGAAAGGGTATCCCCCGCCTTTACATCGGCTGCGGGCTTTGCCGCGCGGCCGTTCAACAATACACGTCCCTGCGTGCATGCTTCGTTGGCTATCGTGCGGCGTTTGATCAATCGTGAAACCTTCAGGTATATGTCTAAACGCATAACGCTCCTTTATTGAATGGCATAACGCCAAGTTTAGGCATGGCGTGCATATGCGCTGCTTACTGTATCGGAAGAATTATTCCGTGTCAAGCCCTATGGAAAGCTCCGTGGCGGTGGCAATATTTACAGGCCGGGGTGCCGCCAGGCGGTCATCAAACCATGTGGCAAGCTCTTTGCCGCAGGCCCGTTCAAAAGCGGATACGATATCGGCCTTTGTGGCGACCCGGTAGGCATTTTCGGCAAAAAAAAGCCGCAGGCCCGCCTTGAAAGCATCCTCGCCGATCTCCTGGTGTAGCGCCTCAATCAGCGTGGCGCCCCGCCAATATACGGCGTTGTTATAATCGTATTCGTTAGCGTAATCATAAAGAGCGCCGTCAATACGCCCGCCAAGCGGCGCGCATTCTTCAATATAATATTTATGCAGCGCGCGGTACGCCTCTTCATCCCCCGCCAGCAGCGTGGCGTAAAGGCCGAAATAGCTTGCGAACGCCTCGTCAATCCAAGGGGCGTTGTATTGGTCGTTGCCCACCAGGCCGTAAAACCACTGGTGCGCCACCTCATGGCGTATGGTAAAGGCAAGCTGTTGCTCGTTACCGGGCAGGTACAGTTTCCGCTGCACAAATATCAGGCCGGGGTATTCCATGCCGGTGCCGCTTTGCATTTCGGATTGTGCAATAGTGAGAGTGGGATAGGGGTATTGTCCCAGATAAGGTTCCAGCACCGCCATGGCCTGCTGCGCAAGCTGCAACCCGCGTCCCGCGCCATCGGCGCTCAGCGCGTAGGACTGTATGGCGGTACCCCCTCGTGTGGCCTCGGCCCGGCGCATGCCGGGCATAAGCATGCAGGCAAACTCACGCGCATTGGCCGCCGCTATGGTGCTCACGAGCATGCCGTTTTTTTCCTTTGTGGTTACGCTGCCGGTGGCGGCAATAGCATAACCCGCCGGGTACGCGATGGATACTATGTACTCCGCCGTTTCGCTGTAAAAGGGGTCGCCAAAACTGTTGTAACCGTCCGCCATCCAAGAGCCATCCTGGTATACGGCCAGTATGGGCCAACAATTGCCCAGTTGAAAGCCCAGTTCCGATCGGCCATAGCGCGCGTTGCGCAGGGGCACATCCAGCACGAATTCCGCAAAAATCTCCGCCGTATCACCCGGCGCTATTTCTTTTATAAAGGGCACATGCAGCCGCATATTGTCGTCGCTGACGTAAAAATACGCTATGGTATCGTTGAGGCTGACGGAGCCTATGATGATACCGCCCTTGGAAAATCCGTTGTAATAGGTCTTTGTTTCCGCAGCCGCGCCAGGACTGTCCGCCGTATAATAGGCGTTGGCCGGCAGATGAAACACCAACTCGTAAAGCGTATCCGGCGTGGTGTTTTCGTATAATACGCGCATATAGGCGGTGATGCGGTTGTAGGGCTCTGAAACAATGGCCGCAATTTCATAGCGCGTACTGGGCGCGTTAACGGGCCTGCCAGCTGTCGCGGGGCTTATCTCCGCTTCCGAATCATACGCCGGCGTGGCGGCGGGGGTAACCGCCGGTACGGTTGTTGTGGGCGCCGCTGTGGGCGGCGTTGCCGCTGCCGGCATCAGGGCGCCGGCAGGCGGAGCCGCATCGGGCGGCAACACGCCCGCAAAGAAAAGCGCCGCCACTACGGCTGCGGTTCCCACGGGCACCCAAAGCAAAACATGCCAGTTTATTTTTTTTCTATTATTATGCCGTTTTATTCTTCGCATTGCGATCCCTTTTTTATAAATGTTACCCGTCACGAAACCTTGTATGCGCTTATGCCATATTGAATGGCCCATTGGTCAAGCTTGCCTTCGTTTTGCATTTCTTGTATTACAAGATCCGCCAGTAGCGCCAGCGCGGAATATTCCGCCAGAGATACCGCCACATAATCCACCGCGCCAAGGCGCGTATCGGCGACAGTAATATCCCAATCCAGCAGGGTTTGCGCCTGACGCCCGGGCACGGCTATATACGGCACCTCGTTCTTTTTCAGTGCCAGCGCCATATCGGGGTAGGATGCGTATGTGCGGCTGGTAAGCGCTGTCTTGTAATCCGTGTTGTAAATGTTTAGCGCCCGCAGTTCCGCGCTGCCGTCGATAAACCCGATCTCTTGATCTGCAAGCGCCACGCTTTCATACCCGGGCCTGCAAAGCAGATAAATGCCCTCTTTAAAATAGCTGCCGGAATACATATATGCCTCGTTATCGGTGTTCCATTGCCTGCTGAACGTTAAATCGATGGCGCCGGAAACAAGCTTGGCCAGCGCGCTGCTTTGGGTAACGGGCACAAGCTCCAGCGATACGTCCGTGTCCACATCGGGGAATATGCGCCTGGCCGTCGCGCGCGCGATCTCTATCTCGTACCCCGCGCCGTTTTCGGCAAAGCCTGGCACATTGGTGCGCACGCCCACACGCAACACCCCCATGCGCTGTATGCGCTGCACCTCGGGCGCGTTGAGATATTGCGTGGAGGGCCGCATAACCAATATAAGCAAAGTCAACACCCCCGCGATACCGATCAGTATTACCGCCAGGCGGATGTTGTGAAATAAACGTTTGTTTTTATATTGTCTGCGCCGTTTTTGCTGGAATTGCGCTTTGTGATTCTCTTCCATATAGCTGTATTCTAAACGAAAGGCGTGGTTTTGGCAAATGGGCTTTTCATTATTCATCCAACGTTCATAAGTTCGCCGCGTGGTAGAAAAGCTGCTTCCTGCGTTGGGGATATAACCCGACTTTGGTATCAGACATTAAAAATGCAAAACCAACTCCCGAGACTGATCCGCGCGCCATGAAGCGCATTAAGCCGCCTGACGGCGTCGCAAACAGGCATCGCGCTTCATGAGCGGCGGCAAGAACCTCTCATCGGCAGCGTGACGGCGTTTGCGGTTATAGTAAGCCATCCGCTCGAAAACATAGCCTCTCACCGCATTGCGGGTAAACCTGTACAGCGGTAAACGGCAGAGCGGTTCCGTCTTCATAAAGTAGCGAAAAAGCTCTCCATACGGGCGTTATCGGCACATGTACCCGCTCGCCCCATGCTCTGCCGGAAACCTTACTGCCAAGGGTGCGCGCTTTTATGGGAAGAGTACAAAAAAATCTCACCCCCGCTTTCGTTGGCTCTATTGATTGCAACAAAATCCGTCCCGCCTTTCGCCGCGTTTTAGGACGGTTTATTGCCCCTTTTCCCGGCCTGAAAATTTCCTTTGGGCATGAACCCTGACCAAAGCGCTGCGACTATACTTTCTTCACGCCTAGCGTCACCGCCTCGCCGTTGATAACCCACTCTTTCACATAGCCCGCTGGCGTGGTCTCTTCCATGGAGCGGGCCAAGGTATCCCCCGCGATATCGGCGTAAAAGCGCCCGCATATATCCGCTATGCGCGCGTTGCCGGCGTAGGTGACGATGATATGATCCGTCACGTCAAAATCCGCTTCCTTGCGCATGGTCTGTATTTTGCTCACCAGCTCACGCACAAAGCCCTCATCTATCAAAGCGGGCGTCATCGCGCAATTCAACACTACGGAAAGCGCGCGCTCCGTTACGGTATAATAGCCTTCCTTCTGGACGGGCTCGACGAGCACGTCTCCGGCTTCCAGCGAAACTTCGGCGCCTTCTATCACAAAGGTATAGGGCTTGCCGGCGTTATGGGCCTTTACCACCTCGTCACCAACGCCGTCTCCCGCAAGATACGCGTTGATTCTGGGCAATATTTTACCGTAACGCGGCCCCAGAGTCTTCAATTGCGGCTTGGCTTTATACGAAATATAGGACGAGGCGTCCTGCACAAAACGCACCTCTTTTACGTTGAGCTCTTCGGCGATGATGGATACGTATCCATCCGGCAGGGCCTCGCCCTGCACCATCAGACAGGGCAACGGCTGCCTGTTTTTGATGGCGGCGTTGTTGCGCGCGGCGCGGCCCAGCACGACGATGTCCAGCACGCGGCGCATATTGGTTTCCAGCGCCGTGTCGATAAAGCTATCGTCCGCTTGGGGGTAATCGCACAGATGCACGCTAACCAGCGCGCCGGGGTTCACGCCGCGCACAATGTTCTGGTAAATCATCTCCGCTATAAAGGGCGTAAAGGGCGCGGTCAAACGGCTAAGCGTTTCAAGCGCGGTAAAGAGCGTCATATACGCGGCTTCTTTATCCGGCGTCGTCTCTTTACCCCAGAAGCGCTCACGGCAGCGGCGCACATACCAGTTGGATAGCTCATCCACGAAAAACTGCAGTAGCCTGCCCGCCTCGGTGATGCGCAGCGCGTCCAGATGCGCCGTAACCTCACGCGTTACCGTATGCAACCGTGAGAGTGCCCAGCGATCCATCTCGGTGAGGTTTTCACGCCGCAATTGGTGCGCATAGGGGTTAAACGCGTCAATTTGAGCGTACAGCACATAAAACGCGTATGTGTTCCACAGCGTGCCCATAAATTTGCGCTGGCTTTCGTTTACGGCTTCATCGTAAAAACGGTTGGGCAACCACGGCATGGATGACGTAAAGAAATACCACCGCACGGCGTCGGCGCCCTGCTTGTCGAGCACGTCCCACGGGTCGATCACATTGCCCAGATGCTTGCTCATCTTTTTGCCGTCCTTATCCTGCACATGGCCCAGCACGATGCAGCTCAAAAACGCCGGGTCGTCAAACAGACAGGCGGAAAGCGCCAGCAGCGTATAAAACCAGCCGCGGGTTTGGTCTACGGCCTCGCTGATAAAGTCGGCGGGGTAATGCACTTTCCAGTATTCCCGGTTTTCAAACGGGTAATGCAGTTGCGCAAACGACATGGCGCCGCTGTCAAACCAGCAGTCCAGCACCTCGGGCTCGCGCCGCATGGCCTTGCCGCATTCCGGGCAGGATATCTCCACCTCGTCGATATACGGCTTGTGCAGCTCTATATCTGCCGGCACATTTTTCCCCAGCGCGCACAACTCCTCGCGGCTACCCACCACATGCATATGGCCGCAGTTCTTACACGTCCATACGGGTAACGGGGTGCCCCAATACCGCTCGCGCGAGACGCTCCAATCGATCACGTTTTCCACGAAGTTGCCCATGCGGCCCTCTTTAATGTTGTCGGGCACCCAGTATACGCGGCGGTTAAACGCCACCAGTTTGTCGCGCACGGCGGTCATCCTGATAAACCAGCTCGCGCGCGCGTAATAGATCAGCGGCGTATGGCAACGCCAGCAGAAGGGATAGTTGTGTTGAAATTTTTCCGTTCTATACAGCAGCCCGTTTTCTTTGAGCGCCGCGATTACAGCGTGGTCGGCGTCCTTTACATACATGCCGTCCCACGGGGTGCCGCCGCACATATTCCCGCGGGGATCCACCAATTGCACGAAGGGCAAATCCCATTCCTTGCCGATGCGCGAATCGTCCTCGCCAAACGCAGGCGCAATATGCACCACGCCTGTGCCGTCGCTAAGCGATACATAATGATCGCTCACAATAAAATACGCGTCTTTGCCGCCCAAATCCAGCTTCAGATCAAAAAGCGGCGCATAGCGCTTCCGTTCCAGATCTTTGCCCAGGCAGGTAGAGAGTACGGTGTAATTGTCATAGCCCAGCACGCTATCCAGGAGAGCCTCCGCCAGAATATACGTTTCGCCACCCGACGCCGCGCGCGCATAGGTCTCTTTGGCGTTTACGCAAAGCGCCAGGTTGGAAGGAAGCGTCCAAGGCGTAGTCGTCCACGCCAACACATAGGCGTCCTCGTCACGCAGTTTAAATTTGGCGATGGCGGACGTATCCTCCACATCCTCATACCCCTGTGCCACTTCGTGGGAGGATAGCGCGGTGCCACAGCGCGGGCAGTAGGGCACGGTTTTATGCCCCTTATACAATAGCCCCTTTTCGTGAATCTGCTTGATGGCCCACCAACCGCTCTCGATATAATCGTTCTCATAGGTAATGTAGGGGTGCTTCATATCCGCCCAGAAGGCAACGCGGTCGCTGATCTCTTCCCAGTCGGTCTTATATTTCCATACGCTTTCCTTACACTTTTTGATAAAGGCTTCCACGCCGTAGGCCTCGATCTGCTCCTTGCCGTCCAACCCCAGCAGTTTTTCAACCTCCAGCTCCACGGGCAGCCCGTGGGTATCCCAGCCGGCTTTACGCATCACATCATATCCTTGCATGCATTTGTAGCGGGGTATCAAATCCTTCACGCAGCGCGTGAGTATATGGCCGATATGCGGCTTACCGTTGGCCGTAGGCGGCCCGTCAAAAAACGTGAAAGGCTTTTTGCCCTTACGATGCTGCGTTACGGCGTCCATCACGTTGTTCTCTTTCCAAAAGTTTAATACTTCAATCTCCCTCGGCACAAAGTCAAGGGTTGTAGGCACCTTTTTGTACATGCTGCAGCTCTCCTTTTTCGGTATAGCGTACTTGTTACCATAAAGTATAAAATAATAAAGCCCCCGCCCCTTTCGGGGCGCGGACTGCCGCGCGTTACCACCCGAGTTAATCCGCCATGCCGCATGGCTATAGCCGGATCCTCTTTGTCGTATAAAACCACTCGCATCCGCTTGCCGCCATAGGGCGATCCGGCCATGCGTTGTTATCATACGCGCGCCATAACGGGCGCAACCCGTGCATCCTTACTTGCCAAAGTGGCGTTCACAATGCCGCTCGCGGGTGATGTGGCAACCCCTTTGCGTCATGCCGCGCTTACACCGGCCGCAGCTCGCTTCGGGCGCAAAACATGGGCGCCGCCTGTCCCTCTCATCGCAGTACCGCATACTATTATAGCGCCGTGATATGGTTTTGTAAAGCAAAATTGCGACGGCGGGGTGCCCCGCGACGGTTTATGCGACGCAATTTGGCCTTGTGTTTTTGCGCATATGCTGCAATACTACCGATTATGGATGAAAAAGACGCCACGAGGCTGGACGATCTGCAATATAAAGGGCTTTTTCTTTACCAGCGCCGAGATTTACCCTGTTTTTCGCAGGATTCCGTGCTGTTGTCTCACTTTGCCGACACGAGGCATGGCGAGCGGGCTGTGGATATCGGCGCCGGAACGGGCGTTATTGCCGTATTAAACGGCGCGCGCACAGGCGCGCAATTCACCTGCATCGAGCGGAACGCGGCGCTGTGCGCCCTTCTGAAAAAAAGCATAGCGCATAATGGATTGCGTGATATATCCGTTTGTGAAATGGATTGGCGGGACGCGCCAGACGTTCTTGGCCATGCGCGCTTTGGCGCGGCGCTGTGCAACCCGCCCTATTTTAACGATAGCAGCCCCAGCCCCGACGCGGCGCGCGCGCTTGCCCGCAGCGGCGAGGGCGCGATGCAAGGCGCCGTTAGCTCTGCGGCGGCGCTTTTAAAAGAGGGCGGCCGCTTGTACCTGAGCTGCCCTGTAATGAGGCTTGCCGATGCCATATGCGCGTTGCGCGCAAACCGGCTGGAGCCAAAAAGGCTACAGCTGATTGCCAATAAGCCCCGGCAGGCGCCCCATCTTGCGCTGATCAAGGCGCGTAAGGGGGGTAAACCCGCGCTTATCCTGGCGCCCGTGCTTTGTTTGACGGATGAAACAGGCCAGCCCAGCGCTGAATACAACGCCATATACCATATACCCAACGATAAAAGCGATGAAGAGGAAACGCTATGACAGAACCCGGCACGCTTTATTTATGCGCCACGCCCATAGGCAATCTGGAGGATATTACGCTGCGCGTTTTGCGCGTCTTAAAGGAATGTGACGCCATTTGGGCGGAGGATACGCGCCGCACCCTGCGGCTGCTCAACCATTTTGGCATCAAGCGCCCGCTTGTATCCTGCCACGCGCATAACGAGGCCGCGCGCGCGCAGCGATTGCTTTGCGAATTGCGCGCGGGCAAAAACATTGCCTATTGCTCTGACGCCGGTATGCCCGGCATATCCGATCCGGGCGCAAAGCTGCTGCACGCGAGCTTCAAGGCTTCGCTGCCGGCAACCGTGCTACCCGGACCCGCAGCCGTTACGGCGGCGGCGGTACTCTCGGGCCTGCCGTGCGAGACGTTCAGCTTTTTAGGCTTTTTACCGCGCGATCATTCGCCCAGGCGGCAAGCGCTTTTAGCCGTCGCAAAGGCGCCGGGGCTGCTGCTGTTTTACGAAAGCCCGCAACGTACCGCAGGTACGCTCAACGACCTGCGCGAAGCTTTGGGCGATAGGCCCGCCGCCCTGCTTCGCGAGCTTACGAAGCTGCACGAAGAGGTTACGCGCGGCACGCTCACATCGCTGGCCGCGCGTTTTTGCGAACCACTGCGCGGCGAGTGCGTCATCGCCGTGGGCGAAGCCTCGCCCACGCCTGAAACCGGCGAGCAAAATGAAGAAACGGCACTGTGCGCCGCTATAGATAAACTGCTTCTCGCAGGGTTCTCGGCGCATGACGCCGCACTTGCTGCTGCTGCGGTATTGTCCGCGTCCAAAAACCGCGCCTACAAAATCGCCATACGTCAAAAAGAGGGTGGTTTTGCATAGTATGCAAAACACGGGATATATTCAGCCGCCGACATGCCGGTAAAGCTTGCCGGCTACGGGCGTAACGCCGCATGCGTCAAATAGTTCCGATATTGTCACCAGTTGATAGCCCGCGTCCACAAGCGCGGGTATCACGCGGCGCATGCTTTCTATGGTTTGGGCGTGAATATCATGGCAGAGTATGATGGACTTGTCGCCCACCCCGCTCATGATGGCGTTATAGGTGGCATCGGCGTCGCGCGTCTTCCAATCCTCGGTGTCAATGGTCCAATTCACCATGGAAAGCCCCAGTTCGCCGGCCGTTGCCTGCACGTCGTCGTTCACGGCGCCATACGGCGGACGAAAGAAACGCGGCCGCATGCCTGTAGCATCAAATATGGCGTCGTTGGTGGCGGTAAGCTCCTGGCTGATTTGTTCGGTGGAAAGGCCGGTCAGTTTTTTATGATCCCACGAGTGGCCTATAATTTCGCTGCCCTGCGCTACGACGGCGCGCAGCGTATCCTTCCAGTTTGCCATGCGGTTGCCCACCATGCAAAACGTGGCCTTTGCGCCGTTGTCGTTCAATATCGCCAAAAGCTCCAGCGTATAGTCGGCGGGGCCGTCGTCAAACGTCAGGGCGATCACCGGCTTCGCAAAGTCGGCCGGATCCACGATTTCATAGCTCATGGGTATGGGTGTGGGCTCACGGGCGGCGACATCCAGCGGTCCTTGGGCGGGCGCTTCGGGCCAGGTAAAGTATTCCTCAATTTCATCATACGGCAATAGCACCTCTATCCCGCCAAGCGCCGACGCGAGCATACCGCGGTCCAGCAATACCATGACGCCATCCCGCCGTACTGCTATATTTTCAAGGTAGCTCCCATCGATTTCGCCGATATTCGCGTCATAGGCGAGCAGCTTTTGGCGTAAGAGCCGCAGCAAGCCCGCGCGCCCCGATTGGGGAAACAGCTCTTCCGTCGTGATGAGGCGTTTCTGTTGCAAATCCACATTGAATGTCTTATAAAAATCCAGCGGGTGCGCCACGGCGGAACTGCTTAAAAACCCCGTCAGCACAACGCCCACAAACCGGTCGCTCACCAAATATGTGTCGTAATTTACATTCAGTTCGCCTTCGAGGTCAGGCTGCGCCTGCCGCTGCGTATCCCATTCTCTTTGGGTGTCGTCATGCAGTGTTTGCGCCCAAGCGGCAATTATCTTATCAACCTCGGCGATATCCAGTTGGGGGTAGAGTATCATAACTGCGGTTTCGGGGCTGTTATCCACAAGCAGCGCGGGGCTTCCATATTCGTGTGTGGCATGCAAAAGCTTCTGCGCCTCCGGAGTCTCCGCTTCGGAGGGTGTTTGAACCGGCGTGGGCGCCGCCGTTGGGATGCCAGGCGCCGGTGTGGGCGCCGCCGTCGGGGTGTCAGGCGCCGCCGTGGGCTGCAGTACGGGTGTGGCTACGGGCGCGCAGCCCGCAAGCACACATAGCGCAAGGCACCACAGCGCATATTTCAAAACGCGTTTTTTAACTTGGCTCACGGGTTTTTCCGTTTTTTTTATCTTTTTCATCCGCTTTATCCTCATCATCCGTATCATTTCCGTTTGTATATTTATGTTAGTTTGTCTGAGGGCGAATGTAAAGTAAAATGCGAATATATTCTTTAGTTAATTTTAAGCGTCCATACATAAAATTCGCGGTTAAACGCCCCAAGTCCCTTCCATATACCCATTGAAAGAAAGTCCATAGCTATATATAATAAAATGAAAGGCCAGGGAACGCTTTTGTTGAACCGTTACACGTATAAGATATTTTTGGAGAACAGTTATGCTGCGCGTTGCGTTAACAAGCGATGCTTTTTTGCCCATTATGGACGGCGTTGGCCGTGTCGTATACGAATATGCCTGCGGGCTTTCCGCAAGGGGGCACGAGTGCTATGTGGTCGCGCCCATGGATAAGAGCGGCTACCGCGGCCGCCTGCCGTTTGAGATCATAGACTTTGTCAGCCGTACGCTGCCGGCGGGTCTGTCGCATTACCGAACGGGCGTCGCCACGCTGGACAGGCACTATCTGGAGCGCGTTTCTTTGGCCGAGTTTGACATTGTGCACGCGCACAGCCCCGGCCCCGCAGGCATGGAGGCCGTGCGGCTGGCGGCCAAAAAGCAGATACCGCTGATAGGCACCTTCCATTCAAAGTTTTATGATGATTTCTACAGAGCCACGCGCAGCGATACCCTGGCCACGCTGGGGCTTCGGTATGTGGTGGATTTTTTTGACCGATGTGACGAAGTATGGACGGTGAGCAACTATGCCGCCGGCGTGCTGCGCGAGTACGGCTTTAAGGGCCGCATCGAGATCGTGCAAAACGGCGTGCGCACCAATCTGCCGGATATCGACCGGCAGCAGAGCATCCGCCGCGCACACGAAAAATATAAATTGCGGGATGTGCCCATATTGCTTTACGTGGGCCAGATGGATTGGAAAAAGAACCTGCACCGCATTTTGGAGGCGGCCTCCTTGATGTACCGGGCGGGCTATGATTTTCAGTTGGTATTCGCGGGCGCAGGCTTGGATGAATCCGATATCAGAGCGCTGGCGCAAACCCTGTTGCCGGAAGAATACGTTTGCTTTGCCGGTTTTGTGGGTGACGATAAGGATCTGTTGAGCCTGTATTACGCGGCGTGGCTGTTTGTGTTTCCGTCGGATTACGATACGGCGGGGCTTGTGGTGCGTGAGGCGGCCATTGCCGGCACCGGATCGGTTGTTTTGAAGGATAGCGCGCCTTCGGAAGTGATCACGCATAACCAGAACGGCTTTATATGCGAAAACACACCCGAAAGCCTTGCGAACACCATATTGCAGGCGCTTTACGATAAGGAGCGTCTGCGGGAGATAGGCGAGAACGCCAGGCGCACCATACCCATATCGTGGGATAGCGTTTTGGACGAAGTGCAGCAGCGCTACACGGCGCTACTTGAGCGCACCGACTTCACACGCAAGCGCAAGCGGGGGTTGTTCCGCCGCGAGCTTGACGCGCTCGACCACTCTTTGGAAAAACGCACGCTGGAACTGGTGCGCAACTTTTTGAAGCAGGATATGCAAAATATTTACGCCTACGATTACAACGCGAATGTTGTGGACGGCAGGCTGCCTGAAATCAACCACAAACCCCTGCCCCGCTCCACCCCCGAGCAGCAGGGGCTCTTTTCGAACGATCTCTTAACGCTTTACCGTGAAGTGAGTATGGACAGCGAAGCCCGCGTAAAGGCCATGCTGCTGGTACGAAACGGCCATGTCGTGTCTGAGGCTTACTGGGCGCCTTACAGCGGCAAGCTGCCCTGCCAGCTCTATTCCATGTCCAAAAGCGTTACGGCGACGGCCATAGGTCTTTTGGTGGATGAGGGCAAGCTGCAGCTAAACGAGCGCCTGGTGGATATATTCAGCGACAAGGTGGCGGACACCAACATCCACCCCATGCGTGCGTGCACGGTATGGCATTTGTTAACCATGAGCACCGGCGCGCGCTATAACGAGGTAGGTTCCGCGCTGGGCGCGGATTGGGAGCGGGAGTTTTTGGATGGCGGTGTGTACTTTGAAGCCGGCACGCGGTTTTCGTATAATTCCATGAACACCTATATGCTTTCGGCAATCGTCAAGCGCAAAACCGGCCAGGGTCTGTCTGATTATTTGCATCCGCGTTTGTTTGAGCCGTTGTGTATAACAGGCTTTCAGTGGGAATGCTGCCCGCGCGGCATTGAAAAGGGCGGTTGGGGGCTCATGCTCAGGCTGGAGGACGTTGCAAAGATAGGGCTGCTTTACCTGCAAAAGGGCATATATATGGTGGATGGCGCCATGCGGCGCATACTCAGCCGCAACTGGGTGGAGGAGGCCACGCGCTGCCAGATTGAAACCCCCCACGCGGAATTGACAAACGGCTACGGCTACCAGATATGGATGACCCCTTACCCCGGCGCATATCTGTTTAGCGGCATTTTTGGCCAATATATGCTGGCGATTCCCGATAAAAACGCGTTGGTAGCGATATTTTCCTGTTCGTCGCGGTTGTTTGCGCAGGGCAAGCTGCCCGATTATATTCACCGCTGTCTGGAAAACGCATCCGGCGAGCCCTTAAGCCCCAATCCCCGCACGCTCAGCGTCCTGGTGAGCGCGCAAAACATGCTCAGCATGGCAAACTGGCAGGTAAAGATGCCTGTGATGGTCATGCCGCTTGCCTGGCTTATCGATACGGTCGCCGGCACAAGCTTTACGTTTGACAAAAACATAGCGAGCGTCGTGCCGGTGATATTGCAATCCGTGCGCAACAATTTTTCCGGCGGGGTTTCGCGCGTTACATTTATGCCGGCTGGCGATCAAAGCTTGCTGATAAAGATCGAAGAAGGCGATATCGAAAACACGTTGGAGCTGCACCCACAGGGCTTTTCCTATGGCGAAGTATGCTTGCGGCAGGATACGTACACGGTAAGCTGCGGTATGCAATACGGCCTGACGCCTGCGGGCGAGGCGGCGCTGCGTATATTTGTATATTACATAGAAACCCCCTGCACACGCGTTGTAACGTTCATATTTGGTGAAAAGGACGTGAGCGCGCATTGGGATGAAGAGCCCGCCGTGCAGGATTCCATGAGCATGCTGATGGAATTGGCCGGCATTACGCAAATTGAAATGATCAAGCGTTTGATGCCTATACTGAAGCGCGGCCGTATACAGGTAAAACTGCGGGAATATACAACATCCAACCTGACAGGCGCTTTGGAAGGCTCGCGTGAAAACGAGCCGGGTTAAGTTTGGTGCGATACCGGCTCTAATAAGGCGATCGCTTTATAGCATCATCATTTAGAAAAAAGAGAAGGCAGGTTTGATATGTTTCGGGCAAACGGGTATTACGCGGATCTACAGGGCGGCTATTTATTCAGCGAAATTGCGCGGCGCGTTGCAAGCTACCAAAAACAGCACCCCGGCGCGGATATTATCCGCATGGGGATTGGCGACGTAACAAGGCCGCTGGCGCCGTGCGTCATAACGGCGCTACACAATGCCGTTAACGAGATGGCCGACGCCGCGAGCTTTCGCGGGTATGGCCCCGAGCAGGGGTATGATTTTTTGCGCGAGGCCATCGTGGCCGCTGACTACAGGGCGCGCGGTATTTCCATCACACCCGACGAGGTGTTCGTATCCGACGGCGCCAAATGCGACGTGGGCAACATTCAGGAGCTTTTTGGCCGCGATACCGTGGTGGCCCTGATGGATCCCGTTTATCCCGTATACGCCGACACCAATGTGATGACGGGGCGCGCGGGCAAATACAACAAAGAAGAGGGCGGGTATGAAAACATCGTTTACCTGCCCTGCACGGCGCAAAACGGCTTTGTGCCGGATCTGCCAAAGAGGCCGGCGGATGTGATTTACCTTTGCTACCCCAACAACCCCACAGGCATGACCATCACGAGAGCACAGCTAAAAGCCTTTGTAGAGTATGCCTTAGAGAATAAGGCGCTGCTGCTCTACGATTCTGCTTATGAAATTTTTATTGGCGACCCCGACGCGCCGCACAGCGTATTTGAGATAGAAGGCGCGAACCGCTGCGCCATCGAGTTCCGCTCACTCAGCAAAACGGCGGGGTTTACCGGCGTGCGCTGCGCGTATGCGGTTGTGCCAAAAGCACTGCGCTGCCGGGATGACAACGGGGGGGATGTCAGCTTGCATGATATGTGGTTCAGGCGGCAAAGCACGCGCTTTAACGGCGTACCCTATATCACCCAGCGCGGCGCCGAGGCCATATTCAGCGAGGAAGGGCGCAAGCAAATATTGGAGATAGCCGCCTATTATATGCAAAACGCGCGCATCATATGCCAAAGCATGCAAAAAGCGGGCTACACGGTTTATGGCGGCCTGAACGCCCCCTACATCTGGCTGCAAACCCCGGGCGGCGACAGTTGGGCGTTCTTTGACGAGCTGCTAAATACCAAACAGATCGTAGGCACACCCGGCGCCGGCTTTGGCAAGGCGGGCGAAGGGTATTTCAGGATGACGGCGTTCGCCTCCCGCGAGAACACCCTGCGCGCCATGGAGCGCATCTGCGGACAGGCTTAGCGGGTAAAAACCGGCAAAACGAATGACGGGAATGACATAATGAGGAGGGCATTATTCCATGCGGGCCGAGTTAAGATTGTTTGGCAAAACGAAGGATGGCCGCGATGTGTATGCATACGCGCTTCAAAACAAAGCGGGCATGCGCGCGGAATGTATCACATATGGCGCAACGCTGCGCACGCTTATGGTTCCCGGCAAAAGCGGCAAGCTTACCGATGTGGTGCTGGGATATGATGATATCGCGGGCTATGAAAACGACGTGTGCTTTTTTGGCGCCACTATCGGTCGTTTTGGCAACCGCATACGCGGGGGCAGGTTTTGGCTGAACGGCAAAAACTATGCCCTGCCGTTAAACGATGGCCCCAACCACCTGCATGGCGGCAAGTGCGGGTTTAACAAGCGGATATGGCAGGCGGAAGTTTTGGAAGATGGCGTGGCGTTCTCCCGTTACAGTCCCGACGGAGAAGAGGGCTACCCCGGCGGGCTTTCCGTCACGGTGAGCTATCGCCTCAGCGAGGATAACGCGCTCGTGATTGCCTATTGTGCCGCTGCAGACGACGCGACGCTTGTAAACCTCACCAACCACAGCTACTTTAACCTGGCGGGCCACGACAGCGGGAATATACTCGCGCATCATCTCACCATCGACGCGCCCTTCTATACCCCCGGCGACAGCGGCTGCGTGCCCACCGGAGAGATCGCGGCTGTTGCAAACACGCCCATGGATTTTACCGCCGGCAAGCCCATAGGCCAAGACATCCGCTGTGATTTTGCCCAGCTCAGGCAATTTGGCGGCTACGATCATAATTTCGTGCTGAAAAACGGCGACGCGCCGTTTCGCAAAATCGCCCTGGTGCAAGACCCCGTAAGCGGCCGTAAAATGCAGGTATCCACCGATTTGCCCGGCGTGCAATTGTATACCGGCAACGGCACTGCAGCCACCGGTAAAGGGGGCGCGAAGTATGAACCTTATTGCGCGTTTTGTTTAGAAACACAATATTTCCCGGATTGCGCAAACCACCGCCACTTTGAAGGGCCGGTGCTGCAAAAAGGCGCGAGCCTGCTTACCACCACGGAGTATAGGTTTATTTGATCAAACCAGCAGCCGCATAATGCCCTGCTTTCTGATGGATAGAACGGCGCAGCTACCCTTGCCAAACACACCGTCCATGCCTTTTCGGTATGCTTCGAGCATGGGTTGGGGCACCCAAGCCTGTATGGTGCCGGCAAAGCCGCCGCCATGCACGCGAAAAGCGCCATGTCCATTGAGCAGGTAATCGCTCATGCACAGCGCCAGGGACACCGGCTGCATATGCGGGTGCCGGTTTGTGTATACATTTTGCAGATACATAAATGAAGAGCGCCCGCTTTCATTGACGAGGGCCAGAAATGTCTGTATATCGTTTCGCAAAAGTGAATCGGCCTGTTTGAACACGCGCTCGTTATCAAAAAAGAAATGCGCGGCGCGCAAAAACGCGCGGTCGCCGCATGCCTGGCGCACGCGCAGGGCGTTTTCAAAAAGTGTGGACGCATCCAGCTCACGCAAATTGCTTCGCCCCAAAAACGCCGCTACGGACGCGGTTTCGCGCGAGGCTGCGGCGTATTCTTCCGTAAGCCCGGCATGGTCGCCCCGGGTATCCACAATGCACAGAGCGTACCCATGGGGTATGGCGGGTATGGATGTTACGATAGGCGCCTCAGGGTCGCGAAAATCCATCTTGACAAAGCCACCCATGGAGCAGGCCATCTGATCCATCAACCCGCAGGGCTTGCCAAAATAGACGTTTTCGGCATGCTTGCCGGCAAACGCCGCCTGCTTCCCGCTCACGCGCCCGCCATTATACAGGTGGCTGCATATGGCTGCCAGCAGCATCTCAAACGCCGCGCTGGAGGATAGGCCCGAGCCCCTCAGCACGTCGGATGTGATATATGCGCAAAACCCGCCAACGGCATAGCTCCGCGCTTTCAGATCTGCTGCAACGCCGCGTACAAGCGCCGCCGGCGTGCCTTTTTCTTCATCCCGCACGGAAAGATCCGCAAGCGAGGCGGCGATAACGCCAAAGCCCTCGGAATAGATCATAACCGCGTCGTTGTTTGTGGGCGCCGCCACCGCCAGCATATCGAGGTTGATGGCTGCAGCCAGCACCGCGCCATGGTTATAATCGGTATGGTTGCCGCTCACCTCCGTGCGGCCCGGCGCCGAAAGGATATATGCTTCGTCCCCCGCCAAATCGCTAAAATGCCGCGCAAACGCCACAAGCGCGTCCTGTATGCGGACGCGGGCCATAGTTACATCGGGATAAATCTCTGAAAGCGCCGTGTCGTAAGTGTGGGTTCGAAGCGCCGCTTCGTATTCAACAGGCCGCATACCGCTTACTCCTTTTGTGTGAAGGGTTTTTACACAATTTATAGATACAACGCTATTGTGGAAAACGGCGATACGCGAAAGCGCACGCGCCCGTCTATCTCATCTATAGGGACGCTGCCTATGCCGGCGTCGCGGCTGTCAAGACTTTGCGCGCGGTCATCCCCCAGCACAAATACGCAACCCAGAGGCACTTCAAACGCCTCAAAATCTACGCCTGCGGCGGGCATATACATGCTTTCATCCAGATAGCGGCCATTGATATATACAGCGCCTCTGTCAATCTCTATGGTTTCACCCGGCAGCGCGACGATGCGCTTAATCAACTCGTCGCCGGTAACGGGGTGAGAAAATATCACCATGGAGCCGCGCACCGGCGTTCTGAAAAACAATGATACCTTATCGATCAGCAGCACGTCGCCTTCTTTCAGCGTGGGCTCCATAGAGCTGCCGTTTACCCGCGTGGGGGCCAGCACGAAGGCGAAAAGTATAACGAGCACAAGCAATGCCTGCAACAATATAAACACCCATGCAAGTAGGCTTTGCATACGGTATTCAAGCTTTTTGCCCGCCGCGCGGGATAAAGCCCCCGGCGCAGGCACACTACCGCCTGCCGCAGGCGCGGCCTCCGGTGCAGACGCGGCGGCGTTAACAGCCGGCTGTTGCATACGCACAAATATCCTTCCATGTTCACATAAACGAAAACCCGGCCGCCCGCCCGTGCGGACGTGTCCGGACGGACGCGGATTTGCGGCCTAAGAATAATTCACATGCCATATGGCGCGCAGTCTGTCAAACGGCCACATCACGCAAACGGCCTTGCCCACGATTTTTTCATAGGGGATATCGCCTATGCGCGGGTCGCGGCTGTCGCTGCTGTAGTTGCGGTTGTCGCCCATCACAAACAGCGTATTACGATCCACCACATGCAGACGCATTTCGTCGAATATCTGATCGCCCCAATACAGGGTTTCATCAAGCGCCGCACCGTTTACCATAACCTTGCCACCGGTGATTTCAACCGTATCGCCGGGCAGACCGATGATGCGCTTTACGCAGGATACCGTATAACCCGGGTAAAAGCAAACGATGATGTCGCCGCGCTGCGGCGGTGCCGCATAGTAAGAAAGTTTTTCTACGATGATGCGCTCGTTGTCGAACAGCGTAGGGTACATGCTATCGCCCTGCACCAATATGGGTTCGCCCACGAATGCCCGTAAAGCAAAAGCAACCACCAATACCAGCACGATATATATGAAAAAATCTTTATTGCTTGCACGGCGGTAATCGCGATCCTGATTGTGCAAATCCTCAGCCGCCTGTTTGAGGCGGCTGATATCCCGTCCGCTCATGTTTGCGCTTTTGCTCATTCCATATCCTTTTCCCTGGCGTCAGAACCGACCGGCGAAGACAGTATCTTTTTGCCTCTTTTTATAAAGTCGGCTCTGTCCATCATCACGATACGGCCGCAAGCGTTGCATTTTATTTTTATGTCCGCGCCTGTGCGAATAATGACCCAATCATTTGTGCCGCAGGCATGCGGCTTGCGCATGCGCACACGGTCATGTAATTGAAATTGTTCTAACATAGAATAACCGCCCGCCTCACCACATTATACATCTTCAACCGCAGCATAGCAAATATTCGCGCGTAGTGTAAGCACCTTATTACGTTACGGCCGCGATTTGCCTGGCGTGTCAACGGAGGCGGGTATAAACTCCAACGTCGCCTCTACAAAGCGCCGGCCCTTTTCTTCGTGTAGCAGGTGGCCCACATTGCGTATCACGCTGCTTTTAGCGTTTACAAGCGTCGCGTGGTAAAGCTCGCTCATGGCGGTGGGGTGCCATTTGTCCTCCGCCCCCCACAATATCAACACATCGTGCTCTATAAAGCGCAAAGAGCGCTCGGCCTCTGTCTCATCCAGATTGGCCACGCACAACTGTATGGCGCGTCTGGAATATGTATCCACGATGGTGGCATAGTAATTATCCAACACTTCGCTGTCAAGGGTTGTAAGGTCAAAGTAGCAAGCTGAAAGTACCCGCTCTACGGTGCGCCGGTTATAAAGCCTGCAGGCAAGGCCGCCTAAAAGGGCGCTGTCAAGCATACGCACCGCAAGCGGCATCTCGCGCGTGATGCCGCCCGGCGAAACGATAATCACACGGCCCACCCGATCGGGATTTTTAGCCACAAGGTCAAGCGCATACAACGCCCCTGCAGAAAACGCCACGATATGCGCGCTCTCAAGTCCTATGGCATCCATAAAAAGGCGCAGGGTTTCGCTATGCTCGGGGATGGTATAATCAAACTGGATGGGTCGGCTGGAATACCCGTGCCCCAACAGATCGATGGCAAGCACGCGGTAGTATTCGCTCAGAATCTGAAAGGCGTTGCGCCATGTATACAGGCTTTGCCCGATTGTGTGTATCAAAATCAACGGCTCGCCCTCGCCTGCCTCGAGGTAATGTATGCGGGCCTCTTCGGGGGTAGCTTCGCCCTTTTTATCCGGAAAACCCGGCAGCATAACAGGCGCGTAGTTGCCCACATGCTCGGAATTTATAAATTTTTTCATTTGCAGCGACAGGGCCAAGTTCCTTCCTCCATAACGCAAAAATCAACAAATACGCACATATATAGCAGTTCTTATGATGGCACACCTATTTTACCCTGTTTATATCCCCAATGCAAGAAGCAGCTTTGCTACAATACTCCCGCCTTTAGACATGAACACCATGAGAGTTTGGGCGCAGAGATTCGACACACCCTATGAAAAGTCCTGAATGACAGGATTTTTTGTTATAAAAAAGATTTATAAAATTATTTTGACGTGGCATGATAGCGGCGCCAGTGGTGTTATTAAAGGAAGGTGGCGGAGGGAGAATAGGTTAGAGCGCGGTGAAACGCCGAATGGCTTACGCCACGCACCTCACCGCGCTCTGTAGCATACCGCTGTTTCAACCGGATTTCGTCATATCCTTAAAAATGAGGATATCCGCGTCAGTCCACCCCTATCCGCTTTATTTTCCACGCGCTTACCACAACAGAAGCTATGATAATGATTATCAGCGGGGCAAAATACGCAATATCGATCTGATTTGCGCACATGAAGGCAAATCCCGATGTCGCAGGAAATATCCTGCCCACATATTGTACTGCGTCCGGCAACAAGTCGGCGGGAAACATGATGCCCGACAGCACAACGGACGGTAAAAATACAAGTTGAGCTATCATCGTCAATTTGGCTGCGCTTTTTACAAACAGTCCGAACAATGTACCTACACAAAGACTTGCGGCTATCGTCAGGGCTGTCGCCACGATGTATAGCCCCAAGTCGTTTGGCAAAAGCGCGTTAAACAAAAGCGGGGCGGCAATGAAAATTATCATGCTCATAATTGCCAAATGGAGAAAACCAGAAATGAAATTACTTACGGCTACTGTCCAAAGTGGTATATTGCCTACCCGGTAGCCCTTCTTGATATTACTGCCATAAAGTTCTACAAGCGGCGCAGGCGAACCTAAAACCGCGCCCATTGTTACGCCAAACACCGTCATAGACTGTATGATTGTCTTATATGCGTCCGGCATAATCGATGTGAAAACACCGCCCATAAACACAAAAAATATAAGGGGTACAACATAGAAAGTGATAAACACACCTTTGTTTCTCACGTCCAATTTCCATTGGAGCAATACACTATGAACAAACGCGCTCACTATTTTACCTCCCGTGAAATATCTATAAACCGCTGTTCCAAACTGGCCCGCTCTATCTTTATATCGTCGATAGAGCTGTTTTGTTTTTTTGCCGCCGTGGATAATTCAAGAAGGCCGTCCGTAAGATTATCGGCCTCGAATATCGCGTAACCCTGTTCTTCGGTTCGATAGACGCATACCGCCAGTCCATCCATGCGAACAGGCGATGAAAATCGAACATGAAGCCGCCTGGTGTCTTGCAATTGTTCAGTTAATGCCTGGGAAGTTCCAATAAACGCTATTTCCCCGTTTCTTAAAATCGCTATCCTGTCACACAACTCCTCTACTTCCGACAAATCGTGACTTGCAAGAATAATTGTTTTCCCGGCATTTTTGAAATGCCGGATTTCTTCATGGAGCGCGGCTCTGCCCTCTACATCAAGCCCTGCCGTCGGTTCGTCCAAGAGTATGATGTCGGGATTTCCGAGCATAGCGATAGCAAGATGCAACCGCCGCTTTTGCCCTGTGGAAAGGTCTTGATATTTTTTGTTCTGAAAAGATGAAACGCCTATTCTGCCAAGATAATCGCCGTCAACGGCGGCATGATTCCATTTTGCGAACAGGCGCACGGCTTCGATGGCTTTTATATATTGAGGAAGCGAGGAAGATTGCAACTGTACGCCTATCGTACCGTTTAGCGTAATTTGTCCCCGCTCATAGCCGCGTATACCTTCGATACATTCAAGCGTCGTTGTTTTTCCCGCGCCGTTTACGCCGAGCAACGCGAATATCTCGCCGCGATTTACGGTAAACGATATATCAAACAACACTTGCTGATTTCCATAGCTCTTATTCAAGTTTTTAATTTCAACGGTCGTATTCATGCCGTCAACCCCCCAACCCCGGAATTAAAAGGGCTTTGCGCTCAAAATAATGTGTGAGGATTTGGCCGATATAGTCATCTATTGCTTTCTGCTTTGCCGCCATATCTTCATCCCAATTAGACTTGTCGTCGTTGAACGCCATGAGATTAGGCACCAGGCTCATATCACCGCCCGTAAACTCCATAACCATGTCCCACCACTTTTCGGCAAGCGCGAAACCGCTGTCGCTATCCGGCGGTTCATTTTTATTTTTCAAAGCGACGGCTTGCTCCACAAGAGTTTTGTAGGTGTTGAACAACTTCATTCCGACATCCGGGCGCTTAAAAAAGCGGTCTTTTATATGTCCCGCCAATGTGTCGTCAAGTAATTTCCATATCCAGTAGTTCCCGTTTCCCTGCTGTAAAAGCATAATAATATCCGCATACTTTTCAAAGTCCACATCGTTTATGCGCAAAACCTCGTCGCGTAATATGCCAATAGCAGCGAGTACATTTTTCAGTTGTTCAATTTGCGCCGTTACAAGCCCGTGTTGCTTTTCAAGAGCGGCAGCCACCTCTTGTGGAGTAGATAAAGATACACGCATACTTTTTATTTCGCTCAAAGAAAACCCCAAGTGCTTTAACGCCAAAATCTGGTGCAGAGAAACCATATCCTTTTGACTATAAAGCCGTCGGCCACCCTCGCTCGTTTCAGACGGACGAAGAAGACCTTCCCGATCATAATACTGTAACGTGCGGACAGTGACGCCTAATTTTCCGGCCAATTCTCCCACCGTGAGCAGCTTCTCATCACCCATAACATACACCCCCTTTCAACATAGTGTTATGATACTATGTGACGTAACGTAACAAGCAAGTGATTTTTTGAACGCGCTATTGTTCAAAATCCGCCGGGAATGATTTTGAACAATAGCGTAAGCACATTTAGCGCTATAGTTCCTCTGCGACGAAAAACGTTAATTTTTTACCATATTCCCCCTAAAACGCGCATAGCGCTGTTTTAACCGCCGGCGGCGGTTTATAAATAGATAAGCACTATGCTTAGGCAATTACCCAAACGACAAAGGCAAACCCGCCGAAAGGCGGCGACGCAAAGCTAAAGGGCCTGAAATGGCAGCCAGCTACCGAAAGGGGAGGAACAGCCATGACCCGCA
>JAISXK010000067.1 GCA_031270585.1 Clostridiales bacterium
CGCTATCAAACGGGTTTTTCAGGGGATACATCTAAATTATGGCACCCTGCTGGTGCGGACGAAGAGATTTGAACTCATACGCCAATCTGGCACCAGAACCTAAATCTGGCGCGTCTGCCAATTCCGCCACGTCCGCATTTGAATGATGACAAAAGGCACTTTTTAGATATATTCGAAAGTCGTCAGTTTTCCGAACGCATGTAATTCTACTAGATTAATCCGATTTAGTCAACTGGATTTTTGGTCAAAACAGGAGTCAGGGAGTCAAGCGTCAAGGGAAGTCAACCGAGAATCAAAACGAAAGTCAAAACAGAATTACGACACGGCCGATGCGTTATAGAGCGTTTCGCGCAACAGGGCGCCGTTGCGGATTATGTCAATTTCCAGTCCGTCGCTCCATCCTCCCGCGCCATGGAAGCTTCCCTCGCAAGGGCAGATCATTCGGCCGTATTCGATCTCTTCCGCTTTGAGAATTTCATAGCCAAGCACGCGCAATGTTTCAAAGTCGAGATTGGTTTGAATGCTGCTGAAAACAAGGCTCAACAGCGGCAGCATAGCATCCTTTGTGGCGGTCTTTCGCATGTTGGAAACCACCGAATAGACCAGCGTCAGGCTGCGCTCAAGGTTGCCCAATTGATCCTGCCCGCTTCGTTTGTCCATGGCGTATACCATGCTTTGCACACCGGTAAGGAGTGCGTTTCCCATCTGTACATTTGTTCCGGCTTCGCCCAAAGCATCCCGGATGTAGCCGGCTTCCTCATTTGTCAGATCGATTTGCGCGCCGCCCAGCAGATCCAGCATAGCCGCCAACGCGCTCGTATCTGTGCAGGCATATTTTTGCAAATCCACGCCAAAATTCCGATTCACGGTATTGACCAGCAGGGCGGGGCCTCCCAGCGCGTAGATTTCACCCAGTGTCTTTTTTTCATGACTTTCAATCTCCAGCAGGGTTTCACTGGCCAACGCAACCATCGTAAGCCGTTGCTCAAGGGCGTTAAAAGAAGCGATGAATATCATGTCGGCTGTCGCGTTCTCCTGTCCCATCGGCTGGTTCTGCACGGTGATGAGCACACTGGTGACGAATTTGTCTATCTGCTCTTTGGAGTAAATCTCAACCTGCTCCGCCGACGCCGGAGAAACCCTGCCGGGATGACTTCTGATGCGCCACACCAAAAAAACGCCAAGAACAGTGCCCATCAGCGTTATGCCGGCAAGTAAGCATATGATCCCGGTGAGCCTTCTTCGCAGGATTTCGTTTTTAGATTTATTGAGCGCTTTACCGCCATTCTTTATCAATCTCAGCTGTCCTCCGGCTTTTGTACAGGTATGGGCGAGGGTTCAAAGAGCGTATCCGGCGCCAGATACTCTCCGATTACCAACATATCTGCCAGATTGCGGACTTCCTTCGAGCCGGATGGGTTGTTGACAATTTCTCCGTTAAATGCCATGATGGCACTGCCGCCGCCATCAAGATTATATGCTTCCACCAATTCCAGGCGCACACAAAGATCGATTATTTCGTGGAAGTTCATACCGATGGAATGCCCTTTGCGCCGCCCGTCCACCACAATCAAGGCATAGTGCCCCGGCTCATAGTACCCCAACACAGAGCGTGGATTGCGCCCTTGTGGCATAACATCTTTCACGGCTTCTCCGTTACGCACCAGCGTGGGTCCAAACTGCCAGCCTTGCCACGCGCCCTTTTCTACAGCTTTGACGGAACGAAACGTGCTGTATTCCTCCGTAACCATCGTGCCATCGTAGTATAGTACGCAGGTGGATCGTTCCGGCCTTGCGGGTGGGGTTGGCGCAGGCGTTGGCGTGGGCGTTGGGGTTGGCGTGGGCGTTGGGGTTGGCTGCAACCTGGCAATAGCCTTCGGCAGATCTGAATTCTGGCCCGATTCTGTCTCCGGCAGATCTCTGTCCCAGTTCGGCTCCGTACCCGACGCAATTTCCGGCGTAGGCACAGGCCGCAAGGTCGCCTTTTGGTACAGCACGCCGTTGCGAAGAACCAGCCCGTTTAAGAAATCGCCGTTTACAGCCAAAATGGCGTTGTTATTCTGTGATATCTTTTCTGCGGGTTCGCGTTTGCCGAGATACTTGCCGCTGGAAAAAGCCGTCCTGAAGCAATTGATGTTGCGCATCCAGATATCAGCCATATAATACGTTACGCCATCCTCTTTTATCTCGTGCACCGCGATCCGCAGTTCATCGCTTTGATAGCTGTGCTTCGCGCCTATCCCCGTATCGTACGCGGGGAAGCGTACATTTGGTATATCCCCCACAAGAGGCGTGCGGACAGGCGCCGGAGTTGGCGAAGCATCCGGGGCGAGTATGAGCGTAGGTTGCGGCACCGGTTGCAGTACCGGCATGGCGTCTGCCTGCATCATCAACCGCGTGTTTTTCTGCTGCTCACTGTAAACCCGCAAAAGCAGAAAATCGGCATACACCACGGCACTGCCGGTGATCAATAGAATGACCGCTATGATGTATAGAGCGGCAACTCCGGGTTTGCTTCGATTCATATCCGCGCTGTCACTTTCATAAAAGCTTGCAATTTAAGTATACCATGTTTATTGTAATTGTAAGCTGGCTTAGGTTCAATTATGTTCCGTTTTGCGATATTCACGCTAGCAAGCTCCTTGTTGGACGAATTATATCATAAAAGCGAAGTCTCTTTCCAAACCGCCCAGCAAACGCTTGCGGGGCTTTTGCGGCGGGCGCTGCGGTAATATTTAAAGAGCCTTTATACACCGCAATCGGCCCGCGTCTTATTCCGGCGTTTTATTGTAGCCGTTTTCTCCAAAGGGCTGCAGCTTGTTAATCCAGGCTTTTTGCAGTTGCTTAACGGCCCACTTCACGTCGTCCGCAGTGTCGGCGGGCTTTTCTTCCAATACCTCGCAGGTAAACGCGTCACGGCCATATTCCTTCCAATCCGCCTGCAGGGCGGCGTTGGCAAAGCGGCCCGCATCCAACTGGGCCGAAAGCGTAAGCCATTTGTTTTTTAAATTGGGGTAAGCCGCCACGAATATCTTGCCGTTGCGGTTGTTTTTCACCTGTATGGCGCCCATATAGGTTTTCATCTCTTTATATTGCGCAAGCAGCGCCTTGCGCCGTTCCTTATTATCCATATCGTCCATGCCTCACTTTTTTAGTTACTTAGTAAATTGCCAAAAGGATGCGCGCGCTTATTTCTTTTCGCGCAAAAAGGCCAATATCCCGGCGGCACTTTTTTCGCGGACAAAAACGTGGTTTTCCGCTTCGGATATGCTTTGCAGCCGGTGCGCGTCGGAATTATAGATAACGTGGTATGGCGAAAGATCCACGCCCTCTATGGGCGAGTGTTTATAAACCTCTACCGAAGCAAAATCCAAATCCGGCGGAATAAATCCCAAATTATATAACAGGGAATTGCTTGCGCGGTTGATATGCGCGGGCACCGGTACGCCGCCGCGCGCGCGGCAAGCCGCCGCCACCTCTTCAATAGAGAGCGTGACGGCCTGTAAAAGCATGCGCTTTTCTTCATAGATGGGCGCGTCGTTTTCATCAAGCGCGAACTGAGCGCCAAAAAAATCCGGCATATTCTCTATATCGGGCAGGTGTTTGTATATATATTCGCCAAAGTCCATAGCTTGCTCTACGGTTTCAAAATAGGTGAGCACGTGCACCTCCTCGCGGGTTTCCACCTCGATACCGGGCAAAAAAACAAGCCCGCGCGCATCCGCAACGGCCTTTGCGGCGGGCAGGTTCTTCGCGGTGTTGTGATCGGTGAGCGCAATCGCTTCAAGCCTTTTCACATATGCCATGTTGACAAGGTTGTTAGGCGTCATATCGTCGTCACAACAGGGCGACAGGCAGGAATGTATGTGCAAATCCGCAGCGAGCTTGATCATTTGCTAAACCGAGGGTACGCCGGCCTCATGCAGCAGCGCGCAGATATCATACGCCGTTTTGGGCGAACTCAACACGGCTATGCCTTCCTGCGCGGCCTTTGCTACCGATGCTTCTTCCATCCTGACGCCTTCGGGACAGACGACGCAGGCCATATCATGCAGCGACGCCACGGCGACTACATTCATATGCGTTTGCACGGTTACCCACGCGCAGTTGGCTTTGCCTTTGGCCATCACCCAGCTTAAAAGGTCGCAGGTATAGCCACAGGCAATGGTTTGATCTAAAACGCCGGTGGTTTGCTCTTCGGCATCTATCAACTTTATCAGATCGGATACCAACATGGTTGTAAAACTCCTTCGTGCAGAATTAATCGTATTGCTTCCGGATCAGCCGCGTTTTTCTGCGCTTGCTAAATCCGCCATCTCCTGAGCGAGTATGCGCAGCTTATCCCTGAGCTTAAAAATGCAGTCCATCTCCACAGCCTGCCCTCTCACAATATCCTCCGCCAATGTGCGGCAACTGGGCGAGCCGCACGAGCCGCAATCAATCCCCGGCAGACTTCTCACAATGCCTTCCATTTTATCCATCATGCGCATGGCTTCGCCCACATCGTCGGATAACGTCATCACCCACTGCGGCGCAAACGGCATATCGTAACGGATCATGGGCGAATCGACATATTTGCGCACATGTTCGTCATGCTCCAAATCATAGCGCGGCAGCGAGTTCGCAAAACGCCTGTTGCGGTTTTTTGCAACAAACTGGTTTTCAAACAGCAATGGCCCGCCCACACAACCGCCGTTGCAGGCCGAAGCTTCAACCAGCAGCAGTTTGCGCAAGCGTTCGTTATCGATCTCTTCCAAGCACTGCACGGTGTTGTATATGCCGTCTACCGCCAGATAATGCTCGGTGCCTACGGCGGCGCTCAGCCCGCCAACGACCGCCGTGCCCACGCCATACGCCCCCGCAGGGAACGCCACCTTGCCGTCTCGCGTGTCGGGCAGACCCCCTTTATCCTTACGCCTTGCCGCGTTTTGCGCCAAGCTTTCTTTTATTCTCAGGTACAGTTCACGCATGGAAAACACGCCGTCCACATCGCTATGCTTGATGCCCATCGGGTTTTTGATGTTGGTCATACGCGCGGCGCAGGGCGCTATATAATAGCAACCGATCTCTTTTTTATCCACCTGCATCATCTGTGAGAACTCCTCCTTGGCAACGCGCGCCGAAATCTCGGTGGCGGAAACAAAAGGCGAAAGGTTATCGATCAGGTTGTGGTAAAGCTTGGTAACAAGCCGTGGGATCACCGGGCAATTGCACGAAAGTACGGGGAAGTTCGCTTCGCCCGAGCGCAGCAGTATGCGCAACGCCTCGGCCTCGATTTCGGCGCCGCGCGCCTCTTCGTATATAAAATCAAACCCCAGCCCATACAGCGCCTCATTCAATTGGTCACTGGTGGCAAGGGTTTTAAACTGGGAATATAGCGACGTGCAGGGTATGACAATGTTATATGGGAACAGATCTAACTCACCTACGGGCGTTGTAACCGCCACCATGGCGTGGTGCGGACACGAACGCAAGCATTCGCCGCAATCAATACAGCGTTCTTCCAGTATTTTTGCTCTGCCGCGCTGCACGCGGATAGCCTCCGTAGGGCAGCATTTGATGCAGTTGGTGCAGCCAACGCAGATTCGTCTGTCGATGCGCACAGAATGCTTTTGTAACAAATCCTCCGCCTCCGATACTTGTCGACTTTTCAACCCCGCACCCAAAAAACAGTATGGCAACAAGCCCGTTTTTTGGCTAGTTGTTCTTTAAAAAATACTTTGCGCGTATCGTGGTGCCGCGCCCCAGTTCCGACGCGATCTGAAACTCGTGGCAATGCCGCTGCACGTTAGGGAGGCCCATGCCTGCGCCAAACCCCATATCCCGTACATCGTCGGGCGCGGTGGAATACCCTTCCTTGAGCGCCATGTTCACGTCGTTGATGCCCGGCCCCACGTCCTGCGATATAAGCTCGATGATTTCGGGGTTTACGGATAGCGTCAACTCGCCTCCCAGCGAATGGATAACCAGGTTGAGCTCGGTTTCGTAGGCCGCAATAGCTACATCCCGCACAATATCGGGCGGTATGCCAACCTTTTTTAATATTTTTTTTATTTTGCTGCTCGCCTCACCCGCCGTGTCGAACATACCCTTTTGCACCGGGAATACCCGCGAGAACACGGAGTCATCCATATTATTTCTTTCTTTTTACGCCGGGCAAGCCACCGGCAAAGAGTACGCCGCAGCTTTCATACAGCGTTTTTTCCGTTGTTAACAATACCACGTTTTGCGCTTCGGCAAGCTCAACGATCTCTTCATTCACCCGCTTGCCGCGCACAAACACAATGCAGCGCAGCTCCAGCATTTCCGCCGTGCGAATAACGTGGGCGTTTACAAGCCCCGTCAGCAGCAACGTATCCTCGTTCATAAAGGCAAGCACGTCGCTCATCATATCCGATCCAAAAGCCGCCGAAACCTCTTCATCCAGACGGCCTAAGCAGCAGAGCGCCCTCGCGTCAAGCAACGCCGCCACTTCCGCTAATTTCATGATTCCTCCGCCGGCCGTATCGGCAAGGCGTCGCCGCCGGCCTATGCTCTTTTGCGTTGGGCACGCCCACGTTACGCGTTTCACACATGTCCTTGTGTTACATGTAAGATGTGTGAAACCGTATCCGACGGTTCCAAGCGAGCGTGTATTATACAAACATGAGTATATTGCATTTTTGGCTTTTAGGCAAGTAGGTAAAATGCCTTCTCCATAACGCGTCAAAATAGAACGCGTTCTTATTCTTGCTTTTGTTCCTTGCCCGCCGGCCGGTTATGATAAGAACCCGTTGACGGGAATCTTGCGCAAAAACGCAGCAAGCGTTTTTGTACCTGCTTCGATGTCATACGTGGGATTCAGAAATACGTGGGTTGCTCCGCCGATGAGAAAAGACATCATCATGTCATCTTCAAGAGGGCATGGGGAAGACAGATAGTGCCTTTTCAGCCTTGCCTCTATTTTATCTGCGAAGATATTGATTCTGCCGCCGAACAATGTCAAAATCTTTTGGTCGTGCTGCCCGATTGCGGCCAGCAGTCCGCTGATAAACTCTTCCGGATTTGTGAACAGGCAATCGATGGTGGTAAAGCTCTCCATAATCCTGTCAATGGTTTCGTTTTCGGCCTTATCGGACAGATCAAAGACATCCGTGTAGTATCTATAGAAAGTAGACTTATTGATTTTTGCGTTTTCGCATAAATCGTTGACCTTGATTTTATTCAATGGCGTTTTCGCGCGTAAAGTCAGGAATTCCTTTTCGATATTCTCTAAGGTTTTTTGAACGCGCAAATCCATAAAGCGTTCTCTTATCAAACTGTTTTCCAAAAGAGTTGCATAAGCGACGCGATGAACAAATCGTCGATTGTACTTTTGCAACGATAGTTGTATATTTTGATTATACAACTATCAAAGGGGTTTTGACAATGGGCAAGATTGTTTATACCGAAGGTACGGGGATTCCCCACAGGCTCTTTGAGGATGAATTCCTGACCCATAAACGGTGTTCGGAATGGTGGTATTGCACGGGTTATCTGCAGGATGAAAAGGGAGGCATGTTTGGCTATCAGTTTACGCTGGGCAAGATACGGATATTCGGGATCAAGTTCCATATACTGATTTGCTCGGTAACCGATTTCCAGACGGGAAAGCACTATAATATCCAAGCGCCCGTCTTCTTCGGGAAGGGTGTCACAACAACAGCGGATATGCTGTCTTTGGACAAGAAAGCGGAATTCTCGTTTTCTCCCAACGAGCATTCCAGCAAGGGTCATATGAGCCTGCATATGGAGAGTGACGAATTCTGCCTTGACGTGAAAATGAACGCAACAAAGCCTCCCGTATGGCATTGCGACGACGGCGTATTGCAGATGGGTATTTTAAATGACCCCAAGGAAAGGACGTATTATTATTCTTTTACCAATCTGGCGACAACGGGTAAACTGGTCATCCTGGGTAAAGAGCGCGACAACCTGACCGGCAAAACGTGGTTTGACAGGCAGGGCGGAACATACTCGCTTACAGATCCGAGATGCGGCTGGGAATGGTTCTCCTTGAGATTCTTCGACGATACCGAAACGATGCTGTTTGCTTTCCCGCAAAACGACTACTATGACGGCACTCGTATCGAGGCGGACGGCACCTACCGCCGACTGAATGACTATAAGCTCGAGGCGACAGAAGTCATTACGTTTGAGGGGAAAAAGTTTTCAAACAGGTGGAATCTGGCGGTGAACGGCAGGAAATACACCATTACCCCGAAAGCCAACGGCATGTTTAATGTGTTCTTCTTCGAGTTGTTAGCAGAGATAAAGGATGAGGATGGGAATCTCGCCGGATATGGATTTGTAGAGCTCTTGCCCGGCGTCAGAAATAAAAACAACAATTGGGATGCGTTTAGGAGAAAGAAGTAATTTCGTGAAACTGTGTTTGAAGCTGAATCTTTATGGCAAAGAGTTGATAGCTATCGATAGATAAAAGAAGACGGCCGAAACCAAAGCTTTTCATGCCCGGTTTCGGCCGTCGTTCAGGCTCTGTTAGCGAGTCGGTAACGGATTGTCGCTTGCCGCATCGCCGGCGTTATATTCGTCGATGGTCTGGAACGCAATCGGTGAGCCAAAAGCTACTTCCGCCACACCATCCCAGTACTGATCCAAATTCTCACGGGTGATCGCATTGGTCGGCGTAAAAATTGCGCCAGGCATATTGCTCGCGTCATAACCCTCTTCAAATATCATGTGGATAAGCTCCATGATAGCGTCTGAAACA
>JAISXK010000082.1 GCA_031270585.1 Clostridiales bacterium
CTGAGCCGAAGCAAATTCGCTGGCATCTTTTTTGTCAGTCAATTACAGAAGACGAGATCTGTCGAAAAAGCTGAAATCAGGGATTTTCATGGCAATGTTGGCGCGCATACGTCCGCCGCCGCCTTGCCTTTTTTGGCGAGCCTGTACCTTTGCGGTGTGCTGCCCGGCTTGCCCGGCACGGTCATTTTCGATGTATCCGCCGGTAAGGAGCGGCTCGATTTTCGCCAAATAACCGGCGGCGCTTATCGTTATTGTGTATGGTTGGTTTTCCGCAAAGGCCGGGCGTTCTTCTTGAAATAAAAAACAAAATCAACTGCTCTTATTTCATGTTTAAAAAAGGGTCATAGAACATCGGGCCCGGGGTCGGTCGGATAAGAAGCGGCAAAACCCGGCCGCTAAAGGGCGGGCGTCAAATCGCGCCATGCAACGCCCGCCGCCAGACAATCAATTTCCATCCTGCCCGTATCTTTCATACGGGCACCCGCCTTCGTCGCACCCTGTGCAACCGCCGCACCGCTTGTGCTCACGCCTGTTTTTGATCATAAAGGCGACCGCAAGCCCCGTTACCGCGAGTACGGCGGCGCCTGTGATGATCGTTGCGAGGTTCTGCTGCAAAAAAGCCATTCCTATCGCCTCCCCGGTGCATATGTACCTATTTCGGCCTTTTATTACACGCCCGCACGCAGCTGTTTTTGCTTGATCCCGGCGCTCGCGTAATCCGCGGGCTTTCTAAATAGCAGGTAAATCAGCGCGAAAAGGAGTATAACCGCCACGGTCGTCGCCACCGTAAACGCGCCGGTTGTAAAGAGCGACGCCAGTTGGTAGTAAATCATGGCGACGGCGTACGCGAATACGCACAGATAGCCTACGGCAAACCATGTCCACTTGCCGCTGTTCATCTCGCGGCGCATCGCGCCAATCGCCGCGAAGCAGGGCGCGCACAGCAAATTAAACAGCAGGTACGCGAACGCGCTCGCGGTGGTAAACATGCCGGCGATACCCGCAAGCCCCGCGAACGCGCCCTCTTCCACAAGTTCCAGCGCGTCGCCCGACACACGCGCCAGCACGCCCAGCACACCCACGATCTCTTCCTTGGCCACGAGGCCCATCACGGTGGCCACAGTGGCGCGCCAGTTGCCAAAGCCCAGCGGCGCAAACAACGGGGCCATAAAGTTGCCCGCCGCAGCCAGCATGCTTTCCTCCATATCCGCCATGACAAATGCGCCGTCTATAATGCCGAAACTGGAGAAAAACCAGATGCCCATGCTCGCGAGCAGTATGATGGTGCCGGCGCGCCTGATAAATGACCAGCCCCTTTCCCACATGCTGCGCAGCACATTGCTTGCCGCCGGCGCGTGATAAGTCGGCAGTTCCATCACAAAGGGCGCGGGCTCACCCGCGAACATCCTTGTTTTTTTCAATATAACGCCCGATACGATCACCGCCGCCACGCCTATAAAGTAGCACGATGGCGCAACCCACCAGGCGTTGCCGAATATGGCGCCGGCGATCAGCGCAACGATGGGCATCTTCGCGCCGCATGGGATAAACGATGTCGTCATAACGGTCATCCTGCGGTCGCGCTCGTTTTCAATGGTGCGCGAGGCCATAATGCCCGGCACTGAGCAGCCCGAACCTATCAGCATGGGAATAAAGCTTTTGCCCGAAAGACCGAACCTGCGGAATATACGATCCATAATAAACGCGACGCGGGCCATATAGCCGACGTCTTCCAATATGGCAAGCATCAAAAAGAGTATGAGCATCTGCGGCACAAAGCCCAGCACCGCGCCCACGCCGCCAATGATGCCGTCTACGACGAGGCTTGAGAGCCATCCGGCCGTGCCGGCGCCTTCCAGCCAGGCCGCGAGCGGCTCCATGATCCATGCGCCAAAGAGCGTATCATTCGTGAAATCCGTCACGATCGCCCCTATCGTGGTGACGGCTATGTAATACATCACAAACATCACCGCCACGAATATCGGCAGCGCCAGAAAGCGGTTCGTTACGACCCTGTCTATCCTGTCGGATACGGTCATATTGCCTTTACGCGGCTTTTTTATCAGGCAGGATTGCATGAGTCTGCTGATATAAGCATAGCGCTCGTTTGTGACGATGCTTTCGGCGTCGTCGTCCATCTCTTTTTCGCAATCGGCGGTGATGTTTTCTATATTTTTTAAAATATCCGGCGATAGCTTCAGTTGCTCCATTACTTTTTCGTCGCGCTCAAAAAGCTTGATGGAATACCAACGCAGATACCGTTCTTCAACCTTGTCGCGTATCAGGTCTTCTATATGGGCGATGCTGTGCTCCACCGTGCCGCCAAACACATGCGCCCGCTCGCCCTGGTAACCTATTTTGGCGAGTTCGCCCGCACGTTGCGCCACCTGCACGGATCCTTCGCCCTTAAGCGCGGATGTTTCCACGATATCGCAGCCCAGCGCCTCAGATAGTTTTTTTACGTTGATGGTATCGCCATTTTTGCGCACGACATCGATCATGTTGAGCGCGATCACCATGGGGATGCCGATCTCCATCAGTTGCGTGGTCAAATACAGGTTGCGTTCCAGATTGGATCCATCCACAATATTGATAATGGCGCCGGGTTTTTCGTTGATGAGATAATTTCTTGATACAACCTCTTCCAGCGTATACGGGGATAGCGAGTAGATACCCGGCAGATCCTGTATGACGACGCCGGGCATGCCCTTGAGTTTACCCTCTTTCTTTTCAACGGTAACGCCGGGCCAGTTGCCAACATATTGGTTGCTGCCGGTTAAATCGTTGAACATGGTGCTTTTGCCGCTGTTGGGATTGCCGGCAAGCGCAATCGTTAAACGCATAATGATTCATCCTCCATTTTGGTTAATAGGTGCCAGTGCGTGTTTTTCAAACACGCACTACCCCCGCCGCTAAATTTCAGCGGCGCGCGCCGCGTATCCATCGCTTCTTAACTTTTACCAATGTACCCGCGGCCTTTCAATAAAAGATCTGCCGGGCCGCATTACGGGTTAAAGTTACCGGGCTAAAGTTGCTCGACCTCTATCATGTCGCAATCCGCCTTGCGCACGGAAAGCTCGTAACCGCGCACGTTTAATTCCATAGGATCGCCTAACGGCGCCACCTTGCGCACATACACCTCGGTGCCCTTGATGATGCCCATATCCATGATGCGCCGTTTTACGGCGCCTTCGCCGCGCAACCTCGTTACCGTTGCGCTTTCGCCCACCTTCATCTGCCGTAACGTTTTCATTCTATAGCCCCCTATATCATAATTCTATTTGTCATAGACTGGCCAAGCGCAATGCGCGTACCCTTTACATTGAGTATCATATTGCCGGATACCTTGCTTACCACCGTAACAGGTTCACCCACGACAAACCCAAGCTCGGCCAGGTGTTGGCGCACATCGTCTTTTCCGATAATTTTTCTGATGTAGCTTGTTTCGCCAACATTGCTGATGGTCAATGGCATCATGCTTTCCTCCTGGTTCGTATTCGTCCACATATACCGCTAAAAATAGAGTTAGAGATATCTAACCTTACGCAAACAGTCTAATGCATCGCTAAGTTTCTGTCAATACTACCTTGCATAAAAAGTTAGCAAATGCTAACATAATGGGTGTTATGCATCTGTAAACGCATACGCGCCGCGCGCATACGGGGGCGATGCGGATTGATTTTAAGAAAGGAGGCTTTTTTGCGAACATGAACGAGTCGGCGGAAAATTATCTGGAGAGAATATTGATGCTCAAAGAGCAAAAAGGCATTGTGCGCTCCATTGATATTGCGCGCGCGATGGATTTTTCCAAGCCCAGCGTCAGCGTCGCCATGAAACTGCTACGCGAAAACGGTTACATCACCATGGATAGTGAGAACCTGATAGAACTTACCCCTGCGGGGTTGGCTATCGCTAAAGGTATATACGAACGGCACAAGGTGCTCACCGCCATGCTCGTGGGTCTTGGCGTAAATGAAAAAACCGCGCGGGAGGACGCCTGCCGTATCGAGCACGACATCAGCGAGCAATCTTTTGAGAGCATCAAAGCGCACATGGTTGAAAAGGGCACGCTAAAGCTTTAAGCTTTTTTGCGGTTCGCGCAAAAAACCCCCGGGAGGTAAGCCGGAGGTTCTTTGCTTTGCATTAACTGAAGGTGTGATAAGCCAATAAGTTAGTAATTACTAACTTCTATCAGAATACTCCACTCCTTTGCCTTTGTCAAGCATATCCCAATAAAAATTTTAAAAATTTTTATGTAATTTTTATGTGGTGACGCGGCTCTTTTTGGCTTCCTTCTTTAACTCTGAAGCATAAAAACCATGGCGCAAACAAAAAAACCAAACAAAAAAGCGCCAAAAGCGCGTTCCGGCGCCTTGTATTTATTCCCCGCGCATGTTATGCTGTAGCCACAACTGAAGCGGTTCGTGAGGGAGTAGTTGGCGCGTGTCCTTCGCGTGAAAAGTCAACATGCTGATCCAAGTGATCTGGCTTTTCTTAAATGACGAGACTCATGTATATGGTAATACAATACATGGTCTTTATATATATTGGCCCGGGTATTGTAGCCCGGGCCCTTTCATTTGTTTTTGCATGAACGATAAACAGGGGGTCGTGATGGGCATATTGGAGTTGCTCCTTACAGCCGTGGGCTTGTCTATGGACGCCATGGCCGTTTCCATCTGCAAAGGGTTTGGTTTGCGAAAGCCCACATTCAAAAACTGTCTTGTGGTGGGGATCTATTTCGGGGTGTTTCAGGCTGTTATGCCGCTCTTGGGCTATTGGGGCGGCACGCTCTTTCACGCCCAGATCGAAACGTATGATCATTGGATAGCCTTTGGGCTTTTGGTCTTTATCGGCGGGCGCATGATTGCGGGCAGCTTTCATAAGGATAGCCGCAACGGGAAATACCGCGCCGAAACAAACGCGCTTGGCGCAAAAGAAATGCTGCCGCTCGCCATTGCCACCAGCATCGACGCGCTTGCCGTGGGCATCACGTTTGCGGTTTTAAACGTGCGCGTCATGCCGGCCATAACGCTTATCGGCGCGACCACGCTTTTATTGAGCATGGGCGGCGTCAAGGTGGGCGGCATATTCGGAGAAAAATTCAAAACAAAAGCGGAGTTTATTGGCGGCGTCATACTCGTGCTGATAGGGCTTAAAATACTATTTGATCACGCGGGCGTTTTGTAACGCGAACCTGTGGCGCGCCGTGTGGGCGGCCGGCATAAGCGCGGCGCTTTTCGCGCGTTTCGTTTTTTGGCGCCGCCGCGCGTTTGGCGTGAGAACGCCGGCGTAAACGGCCGGCGTAAAGACGGCCGCGACATTGACGGCGGCAAAACGCGATGATATAATAAGCCGCAAAGCGGCCATTCTAGCATAAGGTTTTATGCGCGTACTCTTTTTTCGCCTTTCAGGCGAGGGCGCGTGCGCGCCGTTATGCCATATCCGAAACGGGTTGTTTTAACAGAATATTTACTTGGCAGCGGCTTGTTGACGCGCTATTATAGTAAATGGTATTCTGTCAATATGATTGAAAGCGATGGGAGAAATTGAATGAAGAAATATATTGCCTTACTTTTGCTTGCGGCGTTTTTGTTGACTGTAGCCGCATGTAACAAAGAGCCTGAAGACAATACCATGAATATCGGCGAAACCAGCGCCCCCACCTCCACGCCCGCGCAAACCATGCAGGCGGCGACGCCGTCGTCAATACCAACGGCGACCCCCACGTCCACCCCCGTGTCCACGCCGCAGGCTGCGGCCACGCCAACGCCCAAACCCACGCCCGAGGTGGCCACGAATTTTGATTCCACGCAAAAGCCCGTGAAGGAATTGCCAAAATCCCTGTCTGCGGCGCAAAAGATCAACAGCGACGTGTATGGATGGATCAAGGTGCCCAACACAAACATCAACTACCCCATACTCTACTCGTCGTCGTGGTATTATGATAAGCACGACATCTATAGAAACAAGCTGGACGCGGGCAGCATATATTCCTACTACAATGTGTTTACGCGCAACAACGTGATCACGGGGCACAACATGCGAAAGGCCGGCACGATGTTTCACGAACTGCACAAACTGCAGGATGATAAAGCAAGCCTTACCACAAAGAAAAACCGCATGTTTGATATCGATTGGTTCGGCGTTAACGATTGGGAGGTTTTCGCGCTTTATGAAACCACCGACAGCGAGCCCAAATCAACGTTGGAGTACAATACCCAGCATTTGGGCGACGCCAGCGCGTCCACTGTGCAATCATGGATCGACAAGCAGCGCGGCCGTTCGGAAATCGACATTGGCGTGAAGCCCTCGCCGGACGATTTTTTCATCACGCTTGTTACCTGCGGCGATAATTACGATTACGGCGACGCGCAATCAAGACTGTACTTCTTTTTGAGGAGCCCCGATCCCTCAAAATAAACGAATGAAACGAATGGGCGGCAATTAAAAAAATGAAACGGGCTGTATCGGTATGCGTTGAAAACGCTTATCGGCACAGCCCGTTTGTGTACGGACGCATGTATATATGCCGACGCGCAGCACGCTTTCATCGTTGACTGCGGGTTCTGAGTATGCAAACACACTTGTTTTTATGCAATCGAAATGGGAGCGGAAAAAGCAAAATTGGAGCAGCTTTTAGAGCTAAGAACGAAACAAGCGACCCCGCCCACAAAGTGAAAAAGCCGCTTGTTTCAAGGGTTGTTACCCTTTTTGCTGGAGCTGTTGAGCAGATTCGAACTGCCTGCCTCCTCATTACCAATGAGGTGCTCTACCGACTGAGCTACAACAGCGCATTCAATTTTTCTTTGCGCACGCACAGGCCGCGCTTATCTGCGCGCGCCGCGTCCGCCTACGCGTTTTTGTGAGCCGACATTCATTATAAAGAAAAAGCAAATGATAAGCAAGTCCTTTTTTTGCTTTATATACGGTTATGCACGGATTATATACGGCCTTATATATGGTCCGCAAAGGGGTCGTTGCCGCTGTCGCTATTCCATATATATTCCGTATACCTGGCGACGGCTTCCGCCGCCTCTTTGCCGTGGCGGTCATATAAAAAACCCAGCGTCATATCCATACCGGCGGAAACGCCCGAGGACGTATAAAATTTTCCATCCTTCACCCACCGCGCCCGGCGAACCCACGTTACGCCGCCGCCAAGCGTGCTGACCCAATCGAATACCAGCTTGTTGCTCGTGGCCCGTTTGCCATCCATCAGGCCGGTAGCGGCCAAAAGCGCCGAGCCCGTGCATACGGTAAGCACATAGGGCGCCTTTTTTGCTATTTGCGATAACGCGCTTATATAGGCGCTATCCCGCAATAGCGGCCTTGTGCCAAGCCCGCCGGGGATCAACAGTATACCGGCGGTATCCATAGCGGTATGTGGCAGGGTATCCACACGCATATGCTGCGCGCTCTTCACAATGCCGCCGAAAAAGGAATAACATTTGGGCAGGTACTCCTCGTCAAGGGCGCCCGCCATTTCAACGGGGCCAAAGGCGTCCAGCGTTTCAAACCCGTCAAAAAGCCATACGTTAAAATCCTGCATGGGTAGACTCCTCCCGGTACTATTTAGAGGTTCGCGCGTGACTGTCGCGGCCTATACAAAGGCGCCGTTCATGCAGTCTGCGCGGGAAGATACGATAGTAAGAAAATCGCGCAACTGCGTATCATCCTGAAAAGCGCGCCTGGGTATAATCAGGCAATCCGCGTCGTTAAAAACGACGGGGGCGTATATGAAAGTCTCGCCCGTTTCGAGCCGCCGCAAAACGGAATACGCGTAACGGCAGCAATGGCCCGGCGTGAAATAAGATAACCCCGCCTTGTCTGTAGCTACGGCGCATGGCGCAAACAATTGTTCCTTATTTTTGATGTGCCTTTCACAAACGCGCGCCGACACAAACTCGATAAGCCGCGGCGTCGCCATATAAGCGGCTGCGGCGAGACAAGCGAATAAAATCCACAAAACATTTCTGCCAAGCGCTATGTATTTGCCTGTAAATAACAGCAAAACAAAGAGCAAACCAACGAAAAGCAGTTGGAGTGAAGTGATCCTGCGCCTGTTTTGCCGGATTTTCACGCGCAGTTTATCGGCATACCACTGTCTAAACTCATCATGGGTCAGCGCGTAGCGTATCAATACTTCGCCCGGATCCGCCACAAACGAAGAAGGGGCGGCGGGTTCGTCGGCATGGAAGCTGATTTCATGCGGCTGGCGGCGTTTGAGGATATCTTCGGGCAGTTTCGCGCGCAACGCGTCCATAAAGGCGCGCCGCCGCGCCTCGTCTTCAAAGGCCGAGAACGGTAAAACGAATACCATGCGCAAATTGGTGGCGATAAATATACTGCGCTTGCCGCTGACGACGCACGCTACGCTGTCATAATTGCAGCGGCTGGTACAGTCGGCGGCTTTACATGCGATGTAGTCGTCGTGCAATGTAAGCGTGCGCGACCCGGCGTATACGATTGTGTTTTTATTGGCGAAAGCCGTCCAAAGGTTTGACCGCTGGCGGGAAACCATGCGCCTGGCGCCCGCTATAACCGGCACGGCGATCAGCGCCAGAAACGGAAGAAGTATAAGCTTCGCCCCCATGGCCGCCCATACGGCGCACAACAGGAAGGGTACTAGGATTTGTATGGCGCGCACAGTCTTGCCGGTCTGCCGTTCGTTCATGAAAAACATCAGGTCGATATAATCCTCTAAACTCAGGCTATACGTTACGCTGTTCACAAAACCCCCCGGCGGCGCGCGATCTGAAACGAATAAAACGGGCCGTGACAATATTATAGCAGTATAACATGCCGGAAACAACGGAAAAATTGCAGAACCAAACTACACAACCGGGCCATACCGGTACGCGTTAAAAGCGTTTGCCGGTACGGCCCGCTGGCGTCATGTTATGGATAACCGCTTATTCGTTGCCGGTTTCGTTGGGATCGCCATCCCTTTTTTCTTCCGCAGCGGGGGCGCCATAAGCCGGCGTATTCTTTTGGCGTTTCGCGCCTGCCCTGCCCGTGTCGGCGTAAGGGCCGCCCGCCGTAAACGCCGCGCCGCTTTGCTCCCTGCGCGCGCGCCGCTTGCGGCTATAGCGCCGCGCGAACGCTATAATGATTACGGCGAGGACGGCCAGTATAAGCAGCACCGGCGACGCGCCGATAAGGAACACCGCGAGGCCCTGGAAAAATACCGTGATGCCGTTGAGGCTGCCTTGCCACCCTTCGCGTATGCGCGTGCCCATATCGTCGGGGCCGGTTGCCGGGGTAGAGGGGGGCAGTTCGTTGATTTCCACGGTAACGGTGGCGTAATCCACCAGGTCGTCCCACCCGCGCAGTGAGGATGTCAGATCCTCAATCTCATAGGTAAGGCGCGAAAGTTCCGTCTCCAGCTCGATGATATCCTCCACGTTTTCGGCCGTTTCCAGCAGAGCCAGTATGCGCTCGCGCTGGGAGGTGTAGATTTCAAGCCTCTTCTCGGTATCGCTGTATGCGAAAGTGATATCGTCGCCGCCGATGCTCTCGTTTATAACCGTAGCGAGCCCGCGGGTATCCGAAAGAAAACTCTCCATCCGTTCCTGCGGCACGCGCACCGTGATGCTGGCATAGCGCCCGTTGTCGTCATAATATTCGGGCGCCTTGCCGTCCACATAGGAGTCGGAGATGTAGCCGCCCATATCCTCTGCTTGTTGGCGCACATGCCGCACATGCGCGTCGAATTCGCGCGTCTCCAGCGAAATACGCGCGGTTTTGATGATCTTCGTGGCTGACGCCTTGCTGTTTGATCCACCGCCGTTGCCGGCCCTTTCGTCATAGGTGAGTTCCATGCCGTCCGACTTGGGGAAATCATCTGAGGTGT
>JAISXK010000084.1 GCA_031270585.1 Clostridiales bacterium
ATAGTTCCTCACTATGGTAGAGGTCAATCCATGACTTTCCCCCATTTTTTCTTATTTTTTCGAATAACGATGGGTTCTTTATATGATATAATGGAGCCGTTAAATCGGCAAGTAATAGCTTTGCGTTACTTGTATATACATGCTGTACTACTTCTTCAAAAAGTGAATACTCATCTATGTCAATAATTAAGTCACCCAAAGAGACACATTTTACATGAGGTCTTAATCTTTCCTCAACAGTATAGAAGTCGACTGTTATAATAACTGCATCTAAATCATTTAAAAGCGTTGTTTCGCCGGGAACAATAGTTTTCACATCATATGGAAAAGATAAATCAGGATCGTGGTCAATAATATATTCTACCTTAATTGATAAGGCAAGATTTTCATAAAGTGCAACTCCTAAAGCTCCTCCGCCATAAATTGCGATTCTATTGATGTTATGCTTCTGTAGCAGTTCACTTAAATTGAATTTTGACGAATACCGCACCCAACGGAATAGAACATCAAGGTGATCGTTTTTGGCTTTTATAGGCACAGATCTGTCTACACTCCATTTCATATTAAATTTTATGACTATCCAACCAAAGCATAACGCGGAAAAGGTTTGGCGACAGAGCAAGCTGTAAGGGTACGGGCAAATAGCCGATCAACCCGGCGGCGGCGATTAAAGCGGAAGCAAAACTTATCCCATCGTAGCCCATACAGGTATTCCCGGCACTTTTCCTCTGTGTCGTACCTCTCCATGAATTCCATCAGGTTCATTGCTTCCTGTTGCGCCATTCCTTCACCGCCTGTGTTTTTTTTCTATTTTATCATATTAAGCTTTTTTTGATAGTCATAAAATTATTGACGTAACCAATTTCAAATAGGTTCTTTCCAAAGTTACTTGAAAACAGCGTTCGGCAAAATCCGGATTTTCCCGCTCCATACGAGGGTAACGCTCAATCAAAACCGTGGCTGAGCGGACAGGCGAAGTGGAAAAGACGGTGAACGCTATGGCCTGGAAGCCGAAGAGCGGTTTGTATGGAAGCCTGCGCGGGAAACGATTGAGGGGCGAAAACAGATATGAACCATGGCGCGATTTGGCGGCTGGAGTATCCAGGAGCGCATAAGAAGCGCGCAATCAAACCCAAACCTGTCTTTTCTATTGGACACGCAGCCTGCATCGATAAAGGAAGAATGCATAGATAGAGTATGAATAGACCTTTTCGGACATAATACACCTCAGCGGAGGTAGTAAGAGTATGAACTGGTCACCAATGACGATAGCGATACATATAGGCATGCTCATTGCGTTTATAGCGGTGATGGCCTTTTTTCAAAAACGGCGCTGTAAGCAGCCCAAGATTCAAACGAAGCCTAAACAAAGCGCGCAGGAGATGCAGCGTATCGCGCGTATGCGCGCGCGCAAGCTGAACGTGCCGCTGGCCGAGATGACGCGGCCGGAATCCTTTGCGGATATCATCGGGCAAGAGGAGGGCGTACGCGCACTCAAGGCGGCGCTTTGCGGGCCTAACCCGCAGCATGTGCTGCTATACGGCCCGCCGGGCATAGGCAAAACATGCGCCGCGCGCCTGGTGCTGGATGAAGCGAAGAAACGCCCCGATTCTCCTTTTAACGCGGAGTCGCTCTTTGTGGAGATGGACGCCACATGCGTACGCTTTGATGAACGCGCCATCGCCGACCCTTTAATAGGTTCGGTGCATGACCCTATCTACCAGGGTGCCGGCGCGCTGGGCACGCAGGGCGTGCCGCAGCCGAAGCCGGGCGCCGTTACGCGCGCGCATTGCGGCGTATTGTTTTTGGATGAGATCGGCGAATTGCACCCCTTGCAGATGAACAAGCTCTTAAAGGTGTTGGAGGATCGCTACGTCCGCTTTGAAAGTGCCTATTATTCGCCGGATAACACGGGTATCCCGCAGCATATACACGATATATTCCAGCATGGCCTGCCGGCGGATTTCAGGCTGGTGGGCGCGACCACAAGGCGGCCCGAAGAATTGCCGCCCGCGTTGCGTTCGCGCTGTATGGAGTTGCATTTTAAGGCGCTATGCCGACCTCAGCTTGAAAAGGTGGCATCCGGCGCGGCTACGCGCGCGGGGTATGTGATGCTGGAGGATGCCGTGCGCCGCTGCGCGTTGCACGCGCAGAGCGGGCGCGACGCCGTAAACATTGTGCAACTGGCGTCGGGCCTGGCGCATGACGACGGCCGGCAGGAAATCACCCGCGCGGATGTGGATTGGGTATGCAGGATATGCAATTACACCCCACGCATAGAGTTTTATATCGCGGCGCATACGCGCGTGGGCGTTACGAACGCCCTTGCGGTGGCAGGCGCGGGCGGGCAGGGCATGCTGATGGAAATCGAATGCATCGCCACACCCGGCACGGGAAAAATCGCGCTAAACGGCCTTGTGGAGGAGGAGGAGTTGAACTTGCGCGACAGAAAGCTCAAGCGCAAGGGCACCGCGCGCTGCTCGGTGGAAAACGTGCTGACGGCGTTTCGCGAGGTGCTCCACGAGGATTGCTCTATGTATGACGTTTGTATCAACGTGCCCGGAGGTATGCCGGTGGATGGCCCCAGCGCCGGCGTAGCCATCAGCATTGCGCTTTTCAGCGCGAAAACGGGATATCTGCCGGATAATTTTCTTGCATCCACAGGCGAGATGACTATAACGGGCGAGGTGCGGCCCGTGGGCGGCGTGCGCGAAAAAATCCATGCCGCCGTTGCGGCGGGGGCTACGCGTATACTGGTGCCGACCGCCAACTATGAAGAAGACTTCCGGGGCTTTGACGCCGAGGTGATAGCGGTTTCGCATATTACGGAGGTGATGGAGCTTGCCTTCAGCAAAAACGGCTGCCTGCCGCTTGCTATGCGCCCGCAGCTTTCGGAAAGTTTGCCGGGCGGCGAAAGGCCCGCAAAGGGTACGCAGGCTGTGCCCGCCGTGTAATACGGTAAAGAGGGTAAAATGCGCGTTAGATTGATCCCAAAGGGGCGGTGGCGCAAAGAGAGGGGGGCGCATACGGACGCATACGCGTTCAGGCGTACCGCGCGCCACGGCGCCTTTCATAACGTAAGAGTGGCTTGTTATTCTCACATATTGGCTTTATAATGTATCACGAGGTGATCCTTTTGATACGAACATTGCCTGTGATACCCTTGCGCGGCATGGTGGTGCTTCACGGAGAAATTATGCACTGCGACGCCGGCAGGAAGAAAACGTTGGCTGCCATACAGGCCGCAGCGGCGGCGGACGGGGTGGCGTTTTTTTGCGCGCAGCGCGATTCCCGGAACGAAGAACCGGATTCTCATGATTTTTATGAGACCGGCACGGTGTGCCAGATCAGGCAGGTGTTCCGCTTGAAGGGCGAGGGCATGCATATGCTGGTATCAGGCGTCGTGCGCGCGTATGTACGCGCGTACACAAATAAGGATCCTTATTTTGAGGCCACCGTGTGCGATATCGCGGAAATACCGGGCGACGCGGCCGCGTGCATTGCGCTACGCAGGCGCGTGCAGCAGTATTTTGCGGAATACGCCAAGCTGACGAACAAACTGACGAATAACCAGCGTAGCGTATTGAACGATAACGAGGACGACGGCGGCTATGCCGATGGCGTGGCGGCCGTGGCCGTGGAGGATTTTGTAACGCGGCAGGCCATATTGGAGGAGACCAATGCCGAAAAAAGGCTGCTTTTGCTGACCGAAACGCTTTATAAAGAGTTACAGGTGCTGCGGGTGGATCAGGAGATATCCCAAAAACTGCGCGAGGAGATTGAAAAGAACCAAAAAGAGCATTATCTGCGCGAGAAGGTACGGGTAATCCGCAGAGAGCTTGGCGAAACCGACGAGAACGAGGCGGATCATTTTCGCCGGCGTATGGAAGAAAAGGATATGCCCGGCGAGGTGCGCGAGCGGCTCAGGAAGGAAATCGCAAGGTTGTCCATGCTGCCATCCGGCTCTCACGAGAGCCCCATGGCGCGCGGCTATATCGAGTTGCTGCTGGATTTGCCATGGCTGGAAGAAACCAAAGACAGCATCGATCTGAAAAAAGCGCGCAGACTGCTGGATAAAAACCATTATGGCATGCAAAAGGTCAAAGAGCGCATCATAGAATACCTTGCGGTGCAAAAACTTACCGGCAAGCCCGGCGGGCAGATTTTGTGTCTAGTGGGGCCGCCGGGCGTGGGCAAGACATCCATCGTGGCCTCCATTGCCGAATCCATGGGCCGCAAATTCGTGCGCATGAGCTTGGGCGGCATACGCGACGAGGCGGAAATCAGGGGCCACAGGCGCACGTATATCGGCGCCATGCCGGGCCGCGTGATCAGCGCCATGCGCCAGGCGGGGGCCATCAACCCCGTGCTGCTGTTTGACGAGATCGACAAGCTCGCATCGGATATACGCGGCGATCCGGCGTCTGCCATGCTGGAGGTGCTCGACAGCGCACAGAATTTTGCCTTTCAGGATCATTTTCTTGAGCTGCCGTATGATCTGTCCAAGGCCATGATTCTCACGACGGCCAACGATATCAACACCATACACAGGCCGTTGCTGGACCGTATGGAAATGATCAATGTGCAAAGCTACCTGGCGGAAGAAAAACTGCAAATAGCAAAGCGGCACCTGCTGCCCAGGCAGTTGGGGCTGCACGGCATAGAAAAAACGAATTTGCGCATTACCGACGGGCAGATGGCCAATATTATACATGGCTATACCCGTGAGGCGGGCGTGCGTGAGCTGGAACGCGTACTGGCGGCGTTATGCCGCAAAGCCGCCTGCGAGGTGGCCGGCGGCCATACGCGCGTGGCGTTGAACGCCCACAACATCACCGGGTTTTTGGGCCAGCCGCGTTACCGCGAGGACGGCATGCGCAAGCAAAACGAGGTGGGTGTGGTTACCGGCCTTGCTTACACGCCTATGGGCGGCGAGACCATCAGCATTGAAGCAAGCGTGGTGCCGGGCAACGGTTCTATACAGCTTACGGGGCAGTTGGGCGAAGTGATGCAGGAAAGCGGCAGAGCGGCCATGACGTATGCGCGCGCGCACGCGCGCGAATGGGGCCTGTCGCCGGATGAGATAAGCACGCTTGACGTGCATGTGCATGTGCCCAAGGGCGCGGTGCCCAAGGATGGGCCCAGCGCCGGCGTGGCCATGGCTGCGGCGATCATCAGCGCGCTCTCGGGCACGCCCGCCCGCGCCGACATTGCCATGACCGGCGAAATCACGCTGCGCGGCCGCGTGCTGCCCATAGGCGGCGTGCGTGAAAAATCGCTGGCGGCGCTAAGGGCCGGCATCACGCGTGTGCTTTTGCCGGCGGACAATAAAAAAGATACCGAAGAGATTCCGAATTCGGCGCGCGGCAGCATCGATTTTCTGTTCTTAGATTCGCTCGATGAGGCGCTGAGCATTATACTGGCCCAAAAACCCCAAAAGACCGCGCGGGAGGATGAAGCTCCCTACCTTGCGGCAGGCCAAGCGTTTGTGCCCGGCTACCCGGCAAACGGGTTGCCCCTATGATCGAAAAAGAGCCTTTTCGCGTCAGTCAGGCCACATTTGTCACAAGCGTGGGTGCGGATACGGTTGATTACCCGCCGATGGGGCTTGCCGAGATTGCCGTGATCGGCAAATCAAACGTGGGCAAATCCTCGCTGATCAATTCGCTGTGCAACAACAACAAGCTGGCCCGCATATCGCAAGCGCCCGGCAAAACGCGGCTGTTGAATTATTTTTTGATCAACCGCAGCTTTTACCTGGTGGATTTACCCGGCTACGGCTTCGCAAAGGCGCCCAAAGAGCAGCGGCGGGCATGGGGCAAACTGATAGAAGATTACCTTCGCATGGGCCGCGTTACGCATCTGTTATTGCTGCTGGATATCCGCCACGCGCCCACCAATGAGGATAAGCAGATGTTTGCCTATATGCTCTATTACGGCATCCCCTTTACGCTGGTGGCTACAAAAGCGGATAAGCTCCCGGGATATAAACGGCGGCAGGCGGCCAACGCGGCAGCAAAAGCCCTTGGCGCGCCGCCGGCGGCCATCGCCTATTCCGCGCAGGGTAAAGATGGAAAAGAAGAGCTGTTGCTGCGCATAGGCCAAATTATGGACGATGCCATACATGACCAAAAAAGCGGCCGCGATTAGTATGGCAATAGCTTGACAGCGGCACGTGCCTTACGCATAATAGGGTTGAATATGGTATATAGTGATGTAAGCTGCCGGCCGGTCTGCAAAGCACCCGGAATTTTTATGCAGCAATGGAGGTTTCGCGATGGCGCTGCGAGTGTGTCCGAGATGTGAAGTAAACTATCTGCGCGAGGGCGAAACGTATTGCGATATATGCCGCCGCAACATGAAGTGCGATCCGGACGAAAGCGAACAGAATATGTGTATCGAATGCGGGGATAACAGGGCCCTGAAAGGCAAAGATTACTGCGCGTATTGCCTGGCGGATATGCGAAGGCTGGAAAAGCTCGAAAAGATTAAGGATCAGCCCACCGAGCTTACGGTGGAATTGACGCAGTTGGATGAAATCGACGTGCCCAATAACGCGGGCATACCCAGCGACGATTTAAAAGATATCCACGAAGAATTCGGCGACGCCAAGGAGGAGGAACCCATCGAAGAGGGTGGATTGGACGACGATGACGATGACGATGAAGATGAATACGAGTATGATTTTGAAGAGTTCGTCTATGACGACGACGCGCCGGACGACATGGATTATGACGACGATGACGACGATGGAGATATGTAGCGCCCGGAACCGGTAGGCGCTCAGGTTGGTTTTTATGAAAATTTTCGCCATAGGCGATTTACACCTGCCCGGCTTGCAGGACAAGCCCATGAATATATTTGACCCCGCGTGGGAAAATCACGCGCGACGCATGGAAGATGCGTGGCGCGAAATCGTGTCCGCAAAGGACGTGGTTTTGCTGCCGGGGGATTTCAGCTGGGCCATGCGCCTGAGTGAGGCGCGGGACGACATGCGCTTTTTAGCCGCGCTGCCCGGCACAAAGGTGATGGTGCGCGGCAACCACGATTATTGGTGGAACTCGCTTTCCAAGGTGCGCGCGGCGCTGCCGCCATCCATACGGGTGGTACAAAACGACCATATCGCCATGGAAAATATCGCAATCGGCGGTACGCGCGGTTGGGTGTGCCCGCAAAGCGCCGCCTTTACGCAGGAGGATGAAAAGATTTACCTGCGCGAGGTAAACAGGTTATCGCTATCGCTTTCGTGTATGCCCGAGACAAAGGTGAAGCTCATCATGCTGCACTACCCCCCGTTTAACGAGCGGCGCGCGCCATCCGGCTTTACGGAACTGCTGGAGGCGCACGGCGTGCGTATACTGCTGTATGGCCACCTGCACGGTAAAAGCTGCAAAAACGGTTTTGAAGGCCTGCGCAACGGTGTGGAATACCACCTTGTGTCGGCGGATCATATAGGTTTTAAACCTAAATTCGTGTTGGAAGTATAACCTGCGGAAAAAACGGGTTTGCCGATTGCTCTTGTGCAGCATCTCTTTCGCGCGCGATAAATTTTATACGCAAATAAACAAAACTCCCACAGGAAGAAAAAGCCGTCCGCCGCCATCGGCTGCTGTTTGCTATGGCTTCTGGTGTGCCCAATATGCCGTGCCGTGAGCGAATACATTACATATATTTCCATTTATCCGACGAAAATTTGCCGAAATGGAGAAAATGTATGGAAATTATTAAAAAAATCATAGAAAAATCATAAAAATGGTGACAAGTGTAGCAAAGTGGGTTATAATACGTAGCATAACGTAAGGGCTTGCACCTTCACGGCGAAGGGGGGCGCGCACGAAATGCTGATAGGCTCTTTTACGCATGGAGTGGACGCCAAGGGGCGCGTGTTCATACCCGCGAAATGGCGGGATGATTTGGGCGCTTCGGTTATTGTAACGCGGGGCATATTCGGCCAGGCCGGTATGCAGTGCCTGTTTGGCATGTCTACCGATGCCTGGAAGGAATTCGCGGCCAGGTTTTCATCCCTGCCCGAAACGGATGTAACGGGCCAAACCTTCCGCCGCATGCTCTTTAGCAACGCTGCCGAGTGCGAGCTCGATAAACAGGGGCGCATATTGATTCCGCTTTCCCTGCGCGAGTTTGCGGGTATGGGGGCTGAGGCGGTATTGGTTGGCGTCGATAACCGCATTGAAATTTGGAGCATGGAAAAGTGGCGTAAACACAACGACAGCATGGCCGCAGATTATAACGCCGCGCTGCAACAGTTGGCGCAAAGAGGCATATGAGCGTGGGCGGCGGCAGCGGCCATAGCGCTGGTTATGGCGGTGAAGGCAATAGCGACGGCTATCACGCGCCCATCATGGTGCCTGAGGTGCTTAACTTTATCAGGCCCGAAAGGGGCGGCATATTTGTAGACGGCACGTTGGGCGGCGGCGGGCACGCAAAGGCGTTACTCGACGCCATGCCGCAAAGCGGCAGATTGATCGGTATCGACAGGGATGCAGACGCCATAGCGGCGGCGGGCGGGCGGCTTGTCTCGTATGGCGAACGTTTTACGGCGATCCACGGAAATTTTTTCGATATGACAGCGCTGCTTGCGGCGCATCATATATTTGGGGTGGACGGTATTTTGTTGGATCTTGGCGTATCCTCACATCAGTTGGATACGCCGGAGCGGGGTTTCTCTTACCATGAGGACGCGCCGCTCGACATGCGTATGGATGCTGCGGCGCCGCTTACGGCGGGTGTTGTGGTAAACACGTACCCCTTTGAAGAGCTGGCGCGCATATTGCGCGAATATGGCGAGGAGCGTTACGCGGGACGTATCGCAAGCGCCGTTGTGCGCGAAAGGCAAAAGGCGCCGATAGAAAGCACTGCGGCGCTGGCGCAAATCATCAAAGGGGCGACGCCGGCAGGCAAGCGCTGGGGAGGACAGCACCCCGCGCGAAGAAGCTTTCAGGCGATACGCATAGAGGTCAATGGTGAATTAGGCGGGTTGGGGCAAGCATTACAGGCGGCGCGTGACATTTTGCGTGCGCAAGGCAGACTGGCGGTAATCACTTTTCATTCGTTGGAAGACCGCATTGCAAAGCAGTTATTTAGGGAGTGGGAAAACCCTTGCACCTGCCCGCCCAAGGCGCCGCAATGCGTTTGCGGCAAAACGCCAAGCGCGCGCCTGCTCAGCAGAAAGCCGCTTATCGCAGCCGAGGCGGAAATTGAGCGCAACCCCCGCGCGCGCAGCGCCAAGCTGCGCGGCATTGAAAAATTATAAAAAAGCGGCGCGTGCCGGAATAATTTGCCGCGTGAAAGACATGCGCGCGGCAGGCAAGGAATACTATGGATATGACGGGCAGGCAAAAAGAACCAATCACATACCAAACGGTTACACGCGCGTATTCACCCACTCGCGGTTCTGCGGCTGTTGCCTATGAGCAAACCATAAGGGCGCCTCTGCCGCAGGAATATACAGGGCGGCAGCGTGAAAAGAACGCGCCGCAGCCCAAAAAGAAGCCTGCGGCGGCAGCGGGGCCACGCGCCAAAAAAGCGCTTGGCACGGGCGTGCGGATCACGCTCGTCGTCTGCATGCTGGCGGTTACGCTGGGGGGCGCCGCCGTGATTTACCGCTATTACGAAATCAACAGGCAATATGCCGCCGTAAACGAGTTGGGCAATAAAATCAAAAGCAGCGAGACGAAAATCGACGAGCTGAACGTATTACTGGAATGCGCGGTAACCATACAGGACGCGCAGGCGGCGGCCGAGCGCTTTCATATGACCTACCCATCCGCCACGCAAATGGTGCGCGTGGGCGACGCGCTATTTGTGCCTGAAACGGGCGATATACAAGACGGCCCGGAAACGCTGGACGGCCCGGAAACATCGGACGAATCGGAAACGCTGGACGGCCCGGAAACGGCTGATTAGCCCCGCAGGGGTATGTGGCTCTTCCCCGTGGCGCGGGACGCCGCTTGAAACGAAGTTTGAGACGGTACAGTAAGGAGGCGGCATGGCGGCACCCGATACGTACAACAAACGCAGGCTGGTATTTCTGCTGGCGTTTCTGGGTCTGCTGTTTGCGCTATTGTTGGGCAGACTCTTCTACGTGCAGGTGCTATGGGGGCCGGTTTTGCAGGAGATGGCCCTGACGCAATGGACTATGGACAGCAGCCTTTCCGCAGAGCGCGGACGCATTATGGATCGCGACGGACAAACGCTCGCGCAAAGCGGAACGGTATACATGGTGGAGATCAACCCCAACGAGATCAACGCGCTGGAACTTGTGCGCGTGGCGACCGAGCTTTCAAACGTGTTGGAGATGGACTATGCGTATGTGCTTAGCCGCATCAGCGATAAAGAAAAGCAGCAGATCATACTCAAGCGGCAGATTGAGCGCGAAAAGGTGGATGAGTTGATAACCTGTAAATTGGGCAATGGCGTCACATTCGGCGTGGATACAAAGCGCTATTACCCCATGGGCAATATGCTCAGCCAGACGTTGGGGTTCACAACGGTGGATGGCGTGGGACAGGAAGGGCTGGAACGCACCTATGACAAATACCTTGCCGGCGAGGCGGGCAGGCTGATTACCGAAACGGACAGAAAGAACAAACCGCTCGCCTATGGCACGCAGGAATATATTGAACCGGTGGATGGATGCAGTCTCGTGCTCACGGTGGATACCATTGTGCAGGCATACCTTGAAAAAGCGCTGCAGGAGGCGCTAACGGTAAACGAGGCTAAAACGGCGCAGGGCCTTGTGCTGGACGTGCAAACGGGTGAAATACTCGCCGTATCCACCAAGCCCGATTTCGATGTAAACGCGCCGCCGCGCGACCGGATGGAGGAACTGCGGGCGCTGGTGAAAAACCGCGTGGTCTGCGACGCCTACGAGCCCGGATCCACGTTCAAAATTATTACGCTGTCTTCGGCGTTGGATAGCGGGGCGGTTACGCTTGAGAGCGTTTACGATTGCCCCGGCTATAAGGTGGTAAACAATGAGCGTATCAAATGCTGGAAGACGAGCCACGGCCACCAAACGCTTGAAGAGGCCGTGCGCAACTCCTGTAATCCGGCGTTTATGTCCATGGCGCTGCATATGGGCACCGATACATTTTACGATTACATCTATCGTTACGGGTTCGGCGCGTCTACAGAAAGCGGGCTGCCGGGTGAGAGCGGCGGCATTGTTATCCATCAGAAGTATATCCGCGAAAACAACATTGCCCGTATTGGCTTTGGGCAAAGTATCGCCGTAACGCCCATGCAGTTGGCTGCGGCGGTAGCGGCCGCCATCAACGGCGGGGAGCTCATGCAGCCCTACATCGTCAAACAGGTGCTGGATGAAGAAGGCAATGTGATCAGGCAAAGCAGTCCCACGGTGATACGCCGTGTGATTAAGGCGGAAACCTCCGCGCAGGTGCGCGCGCTGCTCGAAAGCGTTGTGGAAAACGGCAGCGGCCGGAACGCCCAGATACCCGGTTACCGCGTGGGCGGCAAAACCGGCACGGCGCAAAAATATGTGGACGGAAAGGTATCCACAGGTTCGCTGATAGCCTCGTTTATAGGCTTTGCACCGGCGGACGACCCCAGGTATCTTGTGCTGATGCTGGTGGATGAGCCGCAAGTGGGCGTGATATTCGGCAGCACGGTGGCGGCGCCATTTGTAAAGGATGTGCTGCACGAAACGCTGCTGCATTACGGGGTAGCCCCGAGCCTGCCCGTTGAAACGGTAACCGTGCCCAACATTGTGGGCGTGGCCGCCATAAAGGCGGCTGAAGAGCTTGAAAAGCTGGGCCTTGTGGGGGATTTCCCCGAGGGCGAGGGCGATGACGAGGTAAAGACCCAGTTGCCGGCGGCCGGCAGCACGGCAAACAAGGGCGGCGGCGTGCTGCTCTACACCACCAAAACCGCGCGCGGCAGCGAAGACCTGTACCAGGAAGCCGTGATCGAGGTGCCGGATTTGACGGGGCTGACGCCCTTGCAGGCATACGACAGGCTGCATACGCTGGGGTTGGAGCTGCGCTTCAATCATGAAGAGCAAAGCGGCAAGGCGGTGCGGCAAAAGCCTGCGGCCGGTGAGCAGCTTGCGATAGGGCAGCAGGTAACGGTGGATTTTTCATCGGTGGAATAGCCGGTTGTATATAAAAAAGTAATATACGAAATGTTGAAAGTGTTGTGATATACTATGATGGGCGAATGGCGATATTGCCAAATAAGGCATGCCCATCCGCGAAAAGTAGCGGAAGATAAGGGAGAGTTTTATGCTGCTTTCTAAAATGTGCGAAGGGCTGGAATACCGGCTGGCTGGTGAGGATCTCGATATAGAGACGCTTCACTACGATTCGCGCAAAGTTGTGCCGGGCTGCATGTTCTGTTGCATAGTCGGTACATTTTCCGATGGTCACGTATACGCGATACAAGCGGTGGAAAAGGGGGCCTTCTGCCTGCTCGTGGAGCAGCAACTGCCGCTCAAGGTGCCGCAGGTCGTGGTGAAAAATACGAGAAAAGCCATGGCGCATATG
>JAISXK010000137.1 GCA_031270585.1 Clostridiales bacterium
GCCCGCCCGAAGCCGCTAGGATATGGTCAAGGGCTGGAAACCCGGTTCCCGGCTTCCCAGCCATTATACTACTACTGCTCTATTTTGCTCCTTATGGAGTTCACACAGAATCAGGGATACATCCTCATGGCTCTTTTTTGGGTTTTTCGCTTGGACGCCCACAATATATTGTATTACATGCTCTTAGCCCACGCAATTTATATGCCCACGCGGCCACCACTTATATGCAATGCCCAACTCCTCGTTGGCAACGGCCGCGAATGCTGCTATAATCATATTGCATACTATGCTTAGGCCCTTCACGGCCTGATCAATATGGAGGAACGCCATGTTACGCGACATCGATACGCGAAAGCTCGTGCAATATGCTGTATTTGTGAGCATCATCATGCTCATGGGGCTGACGCCCTGGCTGGGCTACATCCCACTGTTTGGGGTGGATCTCGTGATTGTTCATTTGCCGGTCATCATAGGGGGGTATCTGTTTAGCACTAAGGGCGGCGCGTTGCTGGGTTTTTTCTATGGGCTTACAAGCCTGGTTTCCTCCTTCATTGCGCCCGATATGATATCCGTCATCGTGCTGGGCACAAACACCGGCTTCGGCCTTTACAACCTGTTTTTGATTATCGTCATTTTATTCCTGCCGCGTATACTGACGGGCGTGTTCGCCGCGCTTACCTATCAGGCGCTTCGCCGTGTTGCCGATATCGTCGCCATGGGTGTGGCGGCTGTTGTGGGCTCCCTCACCAACACCGTGTTGCTGCTTGGCGGGCTGTATGTGTTCGCCTTCCCGCAGACGGGCGCCGCCATGGGGCTGGCCACCGGATTTACGAGTGCGCAGCTACTAAACGTGCTGTTTGGCATCGTGACGGTTAACGGCCTGTTGGAGGCGGTAGCTGCCCTCATCATATGCACGGCGGTAGGCAAGGCGCTTGTGCGCCTGTTTGCGATGCCTTTGGCAAAGCGGCCCCGGCCCGACGCGCAAAACAACGTAAACGTAGATGTAAAGGAAAAATAACTTCATGCTACTGGCGTTTGATATAGGCAACACAAACATAAAAACCGGCTTGTTTGAAAACGGCGTATTGCAGCACTCTTTCCGCCTTTCGGTGGATCGCACGCGCACGGCGGATGAATACGGCATCCAGGTGGAAAGTTTTTTTCATCATTTGCATCTTTCTCCATCCATTATCGACAGCATCATCATCTCCTCCGTTGTGCCGCCGCTCAACTATACCATTGCGCATATGTGCGCCATGTATTTTTCTGATATAGATCCCATGTTTGTGCACGCGGGCCTGCGCACGGATCTGTTGTTCAGTTATGAAAACCCGCAAACGCTGGGGCCTGACCGCATCTGTAACAGCGTAGCCGCCATGCGGCTTTACGGCGGCAACAGCATCACCATAGACTTTGGCACCGCCACCACGTTTAACGTGCTACGCGGCAACCGTTTTTTGGGTGGCATGATTTGCCCGGGGTTTAAGGTAAGCTCCAACGCATTGATAGAGAGCACCGCCATGCTGCCCAAGGTTGAGTTTGTAAACCCCGGCGACGCGATAGGCGCCAATACCGAGCATTGCATACAATCGGGCCTGTTCTTTGGTTATGTGGGACAGGTAGAATACCTCGTAGACCTTGCGAAGAAAGCCTTGGGCGAGTCCGCGACCGTTATCGCCACCGGCGGCATGGTAGAATTGATACTCACACAGACCACCTGCATCGATATCATCAACCCCATGCTCACCCTGGCGGGGCTCGGCGCCATATACGAGTTGAACAATCACAATGAATAACGCTGCCGTATAAGCGATCATTATTTGGAGGTTTAACATATGAAGCAAGTATATATAGCGGTATTGGGATTCGGCACGGTGGGTTACGGCGTATACCAGGTGCTGCGGCAAAACGGGGACATGATAGCCCACCGCGAAGGGCTTAAAATCTCCATCAAGCGCATACTCGTAAAGGATTTTGTAAACGAGCCCAACTACGATAAAGCGCCCAAAGAGCTTTTTGTAACCGGCATGGACGAGATCATGGCCGACCCCGAAATCAATATCGTGGTGGAATGCATGGGCGGAATCGAGCCCGCCCGCACATGTATACTGCAAGCGCTGGATGCCGGCAAATCCGTGGTGACATCCAACAAAGAGGTTATCAGCAAGCACTGGTATACGTTTGACGCTGCGGCGCGGCGTACCGGCGCGGGGCTCTATATCGAGGCCACTGTGGGCGGCGGCATACCGCTCATACGCGCCCTGACGGACGGTCTGCAAGCCAGCCGCATCGATCGCATCATGGGCATTATCAACGGCACCACCAATTTCATACTCACCAAGATGAGCGAAGAGGGGCTTGCCTTTGAAGACGTGCTGCGCGAGGCGCAGGCAAACGGCTTTGCCGAGGCCAACCCCGCCGCCGATGTGGAAGGATACGACGCCTGTTACAAACTTTCCATACTGTCTTCGCTGGCGTTTCACACACATATCCCCGTGGCCACCATATACCGCGAAGGCATCACCAGACTGACGGTCGCCGATTTTGAAATCGCCAAACAGCTGGGATACGAGATCAAACTGCTCGCCATAGGCAAAAAGACCGAGAGCGACAAAATGCTGGTGGAGACGCGCGTGCACCCCACCATGCTGAAAAAGACGCATCCGCTCGCAAGCATACGCGGCTCATTCAACGCCGTATTTTTGCATGGCAACACCGTGGATGACGTCATGCTTTATGGCCGCGGAGCGGGGCAATTGCCCACCGCCAGCGCCGTGCTGGGCGATGTGATTTATGCCTGCCACCACGAGGGCGCGCATCCTCAGGTAACGTTTAGAAACATACCCGATACCGACAGCGGCACCGTTGTATTGAAGGATTGGGACAGCATATACTGCATACGCCTGCGCGTCGCGGACAGGCCCGGCGTGCTCTCCAGCATAGCGGGCGTATTTGCCAATCATAACGTATCATTAAAAACGGTGCTGCAATCCGCCGAATCCGACGAAGATAAGACAAAGCATATCGCCAAGATCACCTTTATAACGCATATGGCGCGCGAACTGTCCGTGCAGGCCGCATTAAAGGATCTTGTCAACCTGGAATGCACCGAAAGCATCGATGGCCTGATAAGAGTGGAAGAATAACGCTTTTTCCCCGACAACTAACTTTTAAATGAGGATTGCTTTCATACTTCACATTGCCGCATGCAAAAAACCCGAATTGGCGCAAGCCACGCCCATTCGGGTTTGTGTTTAACTAAAAACGCCAACTGCGCTCAAACCATCTTTTTAAACTCCCCTGCCCGGTCATGAAACTGCCGCTGCCAAAATTCCAAACACAGGTAGCCCCATATATTACGGCCAAACTTCGTTTCCCTGCCCAGTTTCTCAAGCACCTTGCTATTATCTATGTATTGCCTGCCCCGCGCCTGCCGGGTAGAAAAAATATCCGTCACAAACTCCCGCGCACCATTCTGCACCCAATCCGAAAACGGCACGGGGAAGCCCATCTTGCTTTTGCGGTTGATGATCTCATCCGGCAACTTATCCGCAAAAGCGTCCTTAAAGCCGTTTTTAAGCGTGCCGTTTTTAAACTTTACATTGGCGGGCATAGTCGCCGCCATCTCCACCACCCGGGAATCCAACAGCGGCACGCGGCTTTCCAACCCGTGCGCCATACAAACACGATCCTCCACCTGCAATAGCGCGGGTAAGGAGGCTTTAAAATCAAAATGCGTCATACGGTCAAAATAGCTTTCGCTTCGGATATTATCCGAAAGATATATTTCTCGGAAAGCCTCATATGGCGAATACTTCCCAAGCGCCTTCCATTTGACCTCATCTCCCAATAGCGGCGCGCGGTTGACCAGCCGGAAATACCGCTTGTCCGCATCGTCAAAGAGCCCTTCGCGCCAAAACTCCTGTAGCATGGGTTTGTATTCGCGCAATGTTACAAGGTTGGGTATGATGGATTGATAGGTTACCACAATGTATCCATTATCCGCCGTACCGTCGATAGCCGCCCTGACGCACTGCTCGAAATAGGCGACCAGATAACGCGCGTACCCGCCGAATATCTCGTCTCCCCCCTGGCCGCCCAGCACAACCTTCCGATGCTTCGCCGCCAATCGCGCGACCATGTACTGCGGCAGTATGCCCGGGCCCGCTGCGGGTTGATCCATGTGGTACATGATTTTTTCAATATTTTCGATAAAATCACGCACGCCCATATCCAACTCGAGCAATTCAAATCCTTTATACTTCGCAAGCGCGCGGGCATATTCGCTTTCGTCATACCCTTCGCCTTCTGTAAATTTTCCTGTAAAGCCCTGGTAAGCGCCCTCACACACATCCGCCGCCAAAGAAGCTACGACGCTGGAGTCTATCCCGCCGCTGACGTAGCCGCCGATCGGCACATCGCTACGGACATGGCAGCGTATGCTATCCATCACCGTTTCACGCAGACGCTCCTGAAAATATAGCTCGGTATGACTGTAATCGATATCGTAATACACCTGCCAGTAGCGCGACGTATATACACCGCCGTTTTTCACCGTTATCTGGTGCGCGGGCTGTAATTCTTCCACGCCTCTAAACATGGTCTTGCCGTGCAGACAATATTGGAACGTAAGATAATCCTTCAAGCCTTCGGAGTTTGTTTCCACAGAAGGAAGAAACGGTATCAGCGCCTTGATTTCGGATGAAAAATAAAATATTTCATTTACGACGGCATAATAAAAGGGCTTGATCCCAAAGCGATCACGCGCGCAAAAAAGCTTTCCCTGCCGCTCATCCCATATGGCAAAAGCAAACATGCCGCGAAGCCTGGGCAAAGCATCCTCGCCCCATTTCTCATATGCGCGCAATACCACCTCGGTATCCGAAGCGGTTCTGAAGTGATTTGCCCCGATCTCTTCACGCAACTCAATGTAGTTATACAATTCCCCATTGTATACAATCCAGTTACCGCTTTCCGTACCTATGGGCTGCGCGCCCGTTTGCAGGTCTATGATGGAAAGACGCCTGTGCGCAAAGCCGGCCATCGTATGCGCATGCATCCACAGTCCTTCCCCGTCAGGGCCGCGGTGGGCTTGCAGCGTGTTCATTACGGTAAGCTTCCTGTCTAAGCATTGTACCGGCCGCCGTTGCAGCTGTACTATGCCGGATATACCGCACATGGTTGTGTTTCCTTTCTATGGCTTTAAACCCAAATTTGCAAACTCTATTATACACTGTCGCGTCAATAATGCAAGGTTATCAAAACTTGAATAATTTCGTTTGTAGCTGTTTTCAAGCGACGCAGGGGCGTGGCACACCTTGCCGCCGGGAGACCATCCGAAACCATTTTACCATTTGGCGGAGCATTTTACGCGAAATAACGGACG
>JAISXK010000101.1 GCA_031270585.1 Clostridiales bacterium
CGTAAGGGGGGATGTTGTCAAGCGGGTAATGGGCCGAATAAGCCGCCGCTGCGCGTAAACAGGATGCCGGATAAATTTTGTTTCCCGCCAGTATGCGAGGACTTTGGTGGCGGCAAGAAAAATTTCCCGCCGTTTTACAAAATCATCACAATTGGCGGTTTTCAATCATTCTCACATGCGGTATACTGTTGCTTAGCACTCAGGTTATTTGAGTGCCAAATATCATGCGAAGGGTGAATGGGTAAAATGGGATTACAGCAATTCCGCACGGAATCAAAACGCTTGTTGGATCTGATGGTCAATTCGATATACACGCATAAGGAGATTTTTTTGCGCGAGCTCATCAGCAACGCCAGCGACGCCATAGACAAGCTGTATTACCGCGAGCTGGACAGCGGCACGGCCGGCATGAGCAAAGAGGATTTTTATATACGCGTCGATCTCGACAAAGAAAAGCGCACGCTTACCGTCTCCGATAACGGCTGCGGTATGACGAGCGAAGAACTGCGGCAAAACCTTGGCACCATTGCCGATAGCGGCACGCTGCGCTTTCGGCAGGAGCGGCGCGAGAAAGGCGAGGGCGCCGATGAAGCGGAAACCATAGGCCAGTTTGGCGTGGGGTTTTACGCGGCGTTTATGGTGGCCAGGCGCGTTACGGTAACAAGCCGCGCCTTTGATGGCGACGGCGCGTATGCCTGGCAAAGTGAAGGCGCGGAAGGCTTCAGCGTAAAAAAAGCCGAAAAGGACGGCGTGGGCACGCAAATCGTACTTGAGCTCAAGGACGACACCGAGGATGAACACTACAGCGAGTTTTTAGAGCCCTACCGCATTCAGCAATTGGTTAAAAAGTATTCGGATTATATTCGTTTCCCCATCAGGATGGAGATGGAGCATAGCCGCCCGCTCGAAAAAAAGGAGGGGGAAGAGCAGCGGTATGAAACATACACGGAACTTGAAACGCTCAACTCCATGGTACCCATATGGAAACGCGGCAAATCCGAGCTGCAGGATGAGGATTACGATACCTTCTACCGGGAAAAATTCTACGATTATGAAAAACCGCTTAAGGTGATACACACGAGCGCGGAGGGCGCGGTGAGCTATACGGCGCTGCTGTTTTTACCCGCCCGCGCCCCGTTTGATTATTATACGAAGGATTTTGAAAAGGGCCTGCAGCTCTATTCCAACGGCGTGATGATTATGCAAAAATGCGGCGACCTGCTGCCGGATCATTTCAGCTTTGCGCGCGGCATTGTGGATAGCCCCGATCTTTCGCTGAATATATCGCGCGAGATGCTGCAGCATGACCGGCAGCTAAAGATAATCGCCACCAATATAGAAAAGAAGATCAAAAACGAGCTCATGAGCATGCTTCTAAGCTCTCGTGAAGAGTATGAGAAACTATGGAAGGCGTTTGGCCTGCAAATTAAATTCGGCGTTTACAGCGGTTATGGGCAAAACAAAGAGCTATTACAGGACCTCTTGTTGTTCCATTCCATGGATGGGGATAAGCTTGTTACCCTGAAGGAGTATTTTGACGCCATGAAGGAGAGTCAGCCGGCCATCTATTACGCGAGCGGCGAATCGGCGGCGCGTATAGGGCAGTTGCCGCAGCTTGACAGATTGCGCGAGCTTAAATATGACGTGCTGTTTTTGACGGACGACGTGGACGAATTCGCCCTCCAGATGCTAAGAGAGTATGGTGAAAAGCCCTTTAAATCGGTATCCGCCGGCGATCTTGATATTGGAGACGCCGAAGAGAAAAAGCAGGCGGAAGAAAAGACGGAGGAAAACAAGGCGCTCTTAGACGCCATGAAGGAAGCGTTGGGCGCAAGGGTGAAGGCGGTGCGGCTCTCAACCCGCCTCAAGCGGCACGCGGTGTGCCTCACGGCGGATGGCGCGCTTTCCATTGAGATGGAAAAGGTGCTCAACCATATGCCAAACGAAAATAAAGCAAAGGCCGAACGCGTGCTGGAGATAAACCCCGCGCACGATGTCTTTCAAAAGCTGCTGCGTATCTACGAGGACGACAGGGAAAAGCTGCCCGCGTACGCGGAAATACTCTACACGCAGGCGCAATTGATGGAGGGCCTGCTGCCCGACGACCCGGGCAAGTACGCAGAAACGGTGTCGGGCCTGCTGTTCAGCGTGTAAGCCCATTTTGCCTGGTAAGCATAGCGCGCCAATCCATACCCGCCTGAAACGGCTGATTTTGGGCCGCTTTTGCGTCATCATCGGTCGGAAGAGCCCGCTATGCTTACGGCTTGATATCCGATAGCCCAAGCATTCTGCAATACGCCTCCAGGCCATAGAGCAGCGCTTCCTCATCAAAATCAAAATGCGGGCTGTGCAGCGGCGGGTAACCGCTGTATTCGCCCACGCCCACAAAGAAGAACAGCCCCGGTATTTGCTGCTGGTAAAACGAAAAATCTTCGCCTATCATCTGGTGCTGCAGCGGGGTGAGATCGGTTTTGAGCATCAGCTGAAATTTCTCAGTCATATCCACGGGGTTTTCCACGCTGTAATAAAGCTGCACCTCTTCAAATGTGGTTTTGATGCCGGTGGCCATTTCAAAGCCCGCGAGTATTTTTTTTATGCGGCCCAAAACCTCTTCGCGCATTTCGGTGGTGAATGTGCGCAGAGTGCCGCTCATCACCACCTTGTCGCATATAATGTTACGCGCCTTGCCGCCGGAAATTTTGCCGATGGTCAATACAACGGGTTCGTCGGGGTTCGTGGAGCGTGATACCACCGTTTGCAGCACGTTGATAAGCTCGGCCGCAGCCACAACGGCGTCTATGCCCTTGTTGGGGCTGGCGCCGTGCGCGCTCTTACCAAGCACCGTTAAATCAAACCCGCAGGATTGCGCCATGAACGTACCGCGTTTGATGCCAAGCTGGCCGTGCTTTAATTCGGGGAAGACGTGCAGCGCGTAAATGCGGTCTACGCGCGGGTGATGCAGGCAGCCGGCATCGATCATTTTTGTAGCGCCGTTGCCGCCCTCCTCGCCGGGCTGAAAGAGCAAAGCTATGTTAACCGTCAGCTTTTGTTTGTATTCTTTGAGCAGCTTTGCAAGCAGCAGCAGCACCGTCATGTGCCCGTCATGCCCGCAGGCGTGCATGCGGCCCGGGTGGGCGGAAGCGTAGGGGGCGTTTGTCCACTCCTCTATGGGCAGGCCGTCCATATCCGCGCGAAAGGCTATGGTTTCAGTGGCACCGGTGGCGCCGGGGGCCATGTATACGGCCTTTACGCCGGTTCCGGCGATTTTTTCGAGCTTATCGCAGGCCTGATCCTGCAGGTAATTGAAAAGATATGCCTGGGTTTCATATTCTTCAAAGGAAAGCTCGGGTATTCGGTGCAGGTCGCGCCGTATATGAACGCATTCATCTTTCAAAGCGAGCGTCGCGTGGCTTAGTTGCATAGATGTAAACTCCGGTTTTTAGAATAATGGTTGTTCCGCTTTCTATATAATACAAGCACAAATGCGGGCTTGTTGCAATCCTATAGGGGTAAAAAACTATATATTTGCCGAAATGATCTTGAGGATACCATATCCGGCGCCGTTTTAAAACCATTGAAAAGCGCGCGCCCGCGTGATAAAATCCGCCGTTATTGACATGGCGCGTTTTCTCGGGTATGATAAATACAGCGGATTATAACATTTAGACGGAAGGAGAAGCACGTGTTTCGGGTAGGCGAGCGGGTGTGTTATCCCATGCACGGCGTGGGCGTGGTGGAAGCCGTACAGGAGCAGGAAGTGCTGGGCGAAAAGGCGCGGTACTATACGCTGCGTTTTGTATTGGGCAGAATGACGGCCATGGTGCCTGTGGCGACGGCGGGGGATGTGGGCCTGCGCGCGGTAATCAGCGCCGACGAATGCGACAAGGTGCAGGCGTACCTGTTGGAAGAAAGCGTGGAAGAAAGCGACAATTGGAATCAGCGCTACCGCGACAATTTAGAAAGATTACGCCAGGGCGATATCTACGGCGTGGCCGACGTAGTAAAAAGCCTGCTTTCCCGTGAGCGGGAAAAGGGGCTTTCGGCGGGCGAAAGAAAGATGTTTTTAACGGCCAAGCAAGTGCTGCTGGCGGAGCTTTCCGCCGCGAGCGGAAAGGATGAGGAAGCGTTCAAAGCCATTGTAGGAGAATAGGATTTAAAAGCTAACTAAAGAGGTGACGCATTTTGGCTAAAAAGCTACTGCGCGTCTTCATTGCTCTGATAGGCGGTCTGATCGGGTGCTGGCTGGTGGTATTGGCGGATAACATGGTCGTAGCGCTCGGCGGTAACGGCTTTCAGTTGGCACTCTATGAGTGGGGTCTGGTGCTGCTTTATGTATTGGCGGGTTTACTATTTGCAATCATATTTTTTATTTTTTCCCCCAAAATACAAAACGCTCTGGCCAGGCTTCTCAGAGTAACGGAAGATACGCTCACGCAAATGCCCGTAGTGGATGTTTTTTTTGCTGTGTTGGGCCTTATATTGGGCCTTCTTGTGGCGCTGTTTATCACACAGATTTTATCTTTGATACCTGTGCCGTGGCTGGTAACGCCAATCAGCATAGGCTTGTATATTTTGTGCGGCTATCTGGGGGTAAGTATCGCCGTCAAGCGCCGCAACGAGATTCATGCCCCCGGATGGCTGCAATCGGGGATGGCGAAGCGCGGCGGCGCCTTTGCGAGGCCCAAAATACTCGACACATCCGTCATCATAGACGGCAGGATATGCGATATCTGCCAAACCGGCGTGATGGAAGGCGAGATTGTTGTGCCGGGCTTTGTTTTGGGCGAGCTGCGGCATATCGCGGATAGCTCTGACGGCATGAAGCGCTGCCGCGGCAGGCGCGGGCTTGATATATTGCAGCGCATGCAAAAAGAGCTTGCGCAGCCCGTGCGTATTGAAGAGCGCGATTATGAGGATATCGCGGAGGTTGACGCCAAGCTTTTAAAGCTTGCGCAGGATCTGGGCGGCGTTGTTGTTACGAACGACTACAACTTAAATAAGGTCGCCGGCGTACAGCGTGTGCCGGTGT
>JAISXK010000126.1 GCA_031270585.1 Clostridiales bacterium
ATCATCCGCTTGCGCGTCGAACGCCTTGATTTGATTCTTCTCATCGCAAAGCGCTGTCATCATCAGAATGGGGACGTCGTTTATTTTGCGAAACTCCCGCAAAAGCTCATGACCGTTCATTCCCGGCAGCAGGATGTCGAGAATGACAAGCTGGTAGGTGTTGTCGTAAAACCTGGCGTGCGCCTCATCCGCGTCCAAGCAGGCATCCACCGTATATCCCGCCTCTGATAAAAAGGCTTTGACCGTATTGCAGATATGCTCATCATCCTCGACAAGCAGAATTCGTATTGACATCATTATCCCCCCCCCACAAAAAAAGGATACGGGAGCAATCTGTATTTTCCCTGTAGTTCCAGGATTTTTTCGTTCGGATGTCCATCGTCCATCCATCGGTTTCCAAGCGTTTTCAGGAACCTGTATACGACTCAAGAGCAAAGCTCCTTATACATCCATCCTAACAGTATTTTTAACAAGGTACAATATGGATAAGGCTGCCCGCATACCCACAGGCCGTTCTTTATCGGGGCTACTATGGATTATGATTTTTGATGTGTCTTGCATGAAAGTAAATCATTATACAGGGATTGTAATGATCGAACAATCGCAGTCATGGATCGATAAATAAAGGGCGAGACGCTGACTCCCTGCCCTTTTACCCAAACAAGATGACTGATCTTTTTTGATACGGATACTTTTGAAACAGCCGCTAGGCGCCCTTACCCACTTTTTTTAATAGCATATCCACTGTGGAAATCAAATTGACAATCTGCGGTTTGGATAATTGCGCGTCTGCGCCCAACTGTTCGCCCTTCACCCGCATTTCGTCGTTAATCAATGAGGAAAACAATACGAACGGTATTTGCCGTAACGTCGCGTCTTCTTTTACCAGCTTCAAAAAGCGGTGCCCGTCCATCTGCGGCATTTCGATATCGGATATAATCAGCGCAACCTCCCTGTCCACAATGGCGCCGCCGTTTTTTAATTCTGTCAGATAATCGTAGGCTTCTTGCCCGTTATCCAGCTTGATAATGTTGGTATACCCCGCCGCCCGCAGGCTATCGGCAATCAGCTTGCCAAGCAAGGCGCTATCCTCCGCCAGCAGGATGGGCGTCTCTTTTTTCGCCCGTACACCCATGTGCCGCACGTCATCTACGCGTATACTGCTGCCGGACGATAGTTCCGCAATGATTTTCTCAAAATCCAATATGGTAATCAGCCGGTTATCATATTCCACAATGCCTGTGGCGACGCCTTCTTCCCCGCCATATATGATTTGATCGGGCTTTTGAATATCCTTCCACGAAACCCTGTCGATGCCCACTACGGAATGTACGTGGAAAGCAATGGTTTGCCCGTTGAACTCCGTTATCATGAAGATATCCCGCTCGGGAAATCTGCTTTCGGGAAGCGAAAGATACTTATCCAAACTGAGCACCGTGATCACCTGATCACGCGGCTTAAATATGCCTTTTATCAGTTCATGCGCGTTTTGCATGGGCTTCACCGGCATGCATTTCATAATTTCGCGCACCTTCGCGATGTTGATGCCGAATGCCTGGCCGGCTATGGTAAATTCCATCAGTTCCATCTCATTCGTTCCCGACTCCAGCAATATATCGTTCCCCCCGATCATGCCCAAACCCCCTTTTCATGGCAGTAAGCGCCTTGACTATTTAATCGGCGTTTTTATCATATAACATTATAGTTTGGCGGTAAAGTGTAATCTGCAAGGAAGATATACCTTGACGCGCATATGTTATAATGATGTTATAATAAGGCCGATGTGTTCTAAAACGGAGGGAAGAATCATGCCCACCATCAGCGTTTGTATGATCGTAAAAAACGAGGAAGGCGTGCTGGCGCGCTGCCTTGATAGCCTCGCCGGCATTTATGACGAGCTGATCATAGTGGATACCGGCTCTACTGACAAAACAAAGACCATTGCGCGCCGGTATACACGGCACGTGCATGATTTTGTATGGAACGGAGACTTTGCCGCCGCGCGCAATTTTTCGCTCGGGTTCGCCACATGCGAGTATATCTATACCGCCGACGCCGACGAGATGGTCGATGAGGAAAACCGCGCGCGCTTCCTCATACTCAAGCAAGCGCTACTGCCCGAAGTGGAGATGGTGGAGATGGCCTATCAAAACGCCATGGAGCATGCGACCACCGCCAATTTCAAGGTGGAATACCGCCCCAAGCTGTTTCGGCGGCTGCGCGCGTTTACATTCATGGATCCTTTGCATGAGGTGCTGCGAACCGAACCCATCGTGTTTCGAAGTGACGTAAGTATACGGCATTGCCCCGCAGGCGGGCATGGCGCGAGGGATTTGGCGCATTTCGCACACGTTTTAAAGAGGGGCGCCGCCCTTTCGGACAGGCTTGCCATGATGTATGCGCGCGAACTGTTTCTAGCGGGCGAAAAAGAGGATTTTTCGAAGGCCAAGCCCTATTTTGAAGAAATATTGCGCGATGAAACCTCCTCCGCAAACGCCAAGCGGCGCGCCGCCTGTGTTTTAAGCGAGGCCGCGGCACGCGAAGGGGATGCTGCGGCGCTTTTGCATGCCGCAGCGCCCGAGCTTGTGGGCTTGCCGCCCAGCGAAATTTGCTGCGCGCTGGGCGAATACTATTACAACAAGCGGGATTGCCTTTTAGCCCGCGAATGGTATCAGGCCGCGTGCAACGCCGCCCAACCCGAGCTTATCGCCGCTGCCGGCGGCAGGCTTGCGTATATAGGCCTTAGCCGGTGTCTCAAGGCGTTGGGCATACAAGAGCAGGCCGCGTATTACGCGAACCTGGCAAAAGACTGGCAACCGGTAGAATAGTGAAAGCGACACCGGCAACCAACATCGCAACGCAGTTCGACACTAAGGGAAAACCGGGTTTAAGATTTTCGCGCTTTGCTTACGTTGTGGGCGTCGGCGCCCGAAGAGGAGAACGCGTGATCCCGCCGAAAAGAAAGTCTTTTGGCCGCTTGGCTATATGCCGTATTTTGCTATGTAATTTTCCACCCCGTGCACAATGGCTTCTACAAGCTTGTCCTGATACGCGCCATCTTGCAAAAGCAGTTCTTCTTCCTGGTTGGTAAGAAAGCCGCATTCCAATATGCATCCCGGCTGGTTGCCTTTTTTCAGCAGCCTCCAATTGCCGTAGCTGATACCACGCCCATCTCGTATGTTTAAATCGCTGTTGATGGTCTGTTGCATTACCTCACAAAACGCTTTGCCCGCCTCTTCGCCGGTATCATTGTTTTTTAAATAAAATAACTGCGGGTTTTTAACGTCCGGGTCTTCAAAGCTGTTTTGGTGCACGCTTATCACGAGATGCGCCCTCGCCCGCTCTATTATTTCCTCACGCGCCAGCATGTCGTTTTCCTTGCGCAGGGCGATGTCGCCCTCATCCGCCGGGCCCAGAGGCGCGTCGCTGCTTCTTGTCATAATCACCGTCGCGCCGCGCGATTGCAGCGCCGCTTGCAGCTTCAAAGCGATTTCAAGATTGATCTCTTTTTCATATCTGCCGGTAAAGGCGCCGATTGCGCCCACATCGGTATCCCCATGGCCCGCGTCCACCACGATGACCAGTTCATCAAAGGGTACGCTTTTTCCGCCGGTGGGCGCTGCGTTTACGCAGGTTGCAAGCAACAACGCGACACACGCTATCAAGAGTACAAAAGCGGCAATTTTAAGCTTAGGCTTTGTCGGCATATGTTTCCCTTTCTATTCCCGCATTAAGCATAGCGGCCAATATTAAACCCGGTTTACCCTTTGGTATCGGGCGGCGTTGCGGTGTCGCGCATGGGTAATCATGCTCACTACCACGCCTGGTGCGCTATGCGCCTGATCTATTTGCCGCCCAATCTCAAAGGGTAAACTCTTCAACCTGAGACGGCTTAGTTTGCGGCCG
>JAISXK010000034.1 GCA_031270585.1 Clostridiales bacterium
GGCCGGACATTGATGGAGGGATCGGCTGCAATCAAGCAGGGGCTGGATACGCTTGACCAGATGCTAAGCGGCAGCGGGGGCATGGGCGATATTTCGCAGTTGGCGGATAGCTCCAAGGCGATAAAATCGGGCATTTCCGGCATAGCGGGGGGCATCGGCATGGTCGCCGACGAGCTTGGTGCGGCTGACATGACGTCGCTCGCGCAAAGCAACGCCGATATGATTGTTTTGATTGGAGATATATCCGCTTATACACCAGCAGAGGCGCAGGTTTTGCAGCCGGTGGTGGACCTTTTAAGTCAAAACGTCGGCGCGCTTAATCATGCGGCCGCCGCTTACGGTGTGCTGACAGTTGGCGATCTGGCTGCCGCCAGCGCCGCACTGGATGCGCAATATGGCCAATTCGACAGCGGCATACAGTCGCTCGCGGCGAGCCTTAGCGGCATGGCCCCGCTGCAGGCGGGCATACACGATCTTGCGGCAAACTATGCGGATTTTCATAAGGGGCTCATAAAATACGCAGGCGGCGTGGACGAGTTGCGCAAGGGTTACGGCGAGCTGCACAGCGGATTGGCGGCGGTATATGTGGGCGCGATAGAACTATTGGGCGGGATCGTCCAAACGAAAGACGGCAGTTATGAAATTGCCGACGGCGTAAACGAGTTTAAAGACGGCGTCGCGTCCTTTGAAGAAGGGTTGCGCCGGCTTTATGAGGGTACGACGGAATATTCCGACGGCACCAATACGTTTTATGAAGAAACCGCCGATATGGATAGCGAAATACAAACGCGGCTGGACGATATGCTTGCATCCCTGACGGGCGGGGACGTACCGCTTGTATCCTTCGCCTCAAAAAAAAATACCGATATACGCGCGGTGCAGTTCGTTATGGCGACAGAGGTCATCAAGCTGCAGGAAAAGGAGTTGGTGCCTGTTGACGACGCGGAGGATGAGGACACGTTTATTACCCGGCTTAAGAATCTGTTTCAATAAACTGTTTCAATAGGCTGTTTCAATAAGCCATCCGCATGGGCGCGGGTGTAATCAGCGGTTTATTCTCCGCCGGGGTGGGCGCGGGCGTCGCGGTAGGCGAGGGCGCGGGGGTGGGCGGGGCCACCGTAATGAGCGGCTGCGGCATCCGCCAGGTTTCCACAAGCGCGGTATCCGTGTTTTCCTTTAATTTGGAGAGCAGCATAAAACCCCACGCGCTGTCGCTGCGGCGAACGAGCAGCCGCATATAATCCATCAGCATGGCGCCGTTTGAGGCGCTAAAATCCGCGCAGACCACCACGTAATAGATGTCGTTTTGCATATAGGCGTAATCCGTAACGATCATATTGGGCAGGGTGTAATTTCTTTTGGCGACGCTGAAGAGCCCGTCGTTATAGATTACCGCGCCGTCGGCTGCCGTATAACTCTGCCGGCTACCGGCGATACCCATGCCAAAAAGCGCGTTTGTGATTTCGTTGAGACGCACATCCGTCAATATGGAGCCATAGTCGTTGTAGATATCCGCGCTGTATTTTTCGGGCGGGTCGCCGCCGAAGCGGAACATGATCGATAGCGCGCCAAGCATGCCGTCTCGCGTGGGCGGGTCTATAAAATAGCGGTCTACGCCCATGGCCAGCAGCGCGATTTCGGATATCTGGCGCTGCTCCGCTTCCGTTAGCGGCTGCTCTTTTTTAAATTCGGATTTGACGAGCATGTGCCATATGTATTCCTCCATAACCGCCTTGCGCTCCCATTCTTCGCTTACATGGTTTGCCGCAACCATGTTGGCGGGCTTTGCCCAATCCGCCTCAAGCAGGGTGGCGTCGCCCTCCTTCAGCTTCGATATGACGCGAAACCCCCAAGGCGTATTGGCGCGCCTGACGAGCAGCAACAGGTATTCGTGCGTATTTTGCGCGTCGCCATCCTGCTTGGGGGTAAGCGAACTTACGCATGCGAGGTAAAACGTGTCATTACCAAGGTACGCATAGTTGTAAACGGCGGCCGCCCCCTCATAGGAGTAATCCGCAGGCAGGTAATAGGTGCCCGCCTGGCATACCACCTGGTCTTCTATAATCAGGTTTTCATTGGCGCCCGGTATATTTACGCCAAACATATCGTAGGTCATACGGTTTGCCAGTTGTGAGGATACAAGGGAGGTATGGGTTGCGGAATCAAAGCTATCCGCAGGGTAATATAAAAACGCGTCGTTACCGTATATAAAATAATTCTGAAGCGGCTTGATCAGGGCCGTTTTTGCAAGGGAATCCGTAAAAAAGAAACAATCCATGCCCAATGTAAGCGTAGCCAGGTCGTCAAGCAGTATGGTTTCCGCAAGGGTAAGCTCCTGTGTTTCGGCATCGCCTTCCATCATAAACCGCCACCAGTACCGGTAAAGCTTTTGGGTATCCGCATAACTAAACGCAAACCTGGTGACGGCGGTATGAAGGGTTTGCAGGGCGTGCGTGCGGTCGCCCGCGTCAAAATAATCCTGCGCCAGTTTGATATATGCGTCTGCGCGGTAAATATCGCCATCCTCAGGCGATATGCCGGGCACGGGCGTGGACGCGCCGCGCCCTGGCGTAACCGGCCCCGCCGTTGCGGCGGGGGGCTGCGATTGCCCGGCGCAGCCTGCGGCCGCTATAAGGATCATGATGATAAAAGCTGAAAAAAGCCTTTTGATACGCATAACATACGCCTTCCTTCTTTGGCGCGCACACCTTTTTTACGACGCGGCTGGATGTATAAAAGATATATCACCGCCCCGTTCTTTTCAAGTGCTTTAGCGCGCGGGTTTTATATTTAGCCGATAAAATTATTTTGTCCTTCCCTGACATCCCCACCCGATCCCGCTTAACTTTTTTTGATCTTCCCGAAAAAAACCTTGCAATCGGTAAAGCGTTCATGTATCATAAATGCGTTGCGCGTTATGCGGGCGTTTTTGTCCGCGCGCATGGGGTGAAGCGGGAGGTTGCCGGCAAGCCATCCGGGTAGTTTCCGCAGATCGAAGCGTATTCCGAACGGGCGCAAAGCAGTCGCGCCGTGCAGTCCCTGGGGGAAAGCACCCACGACCGGGCCGAAAAGAAGACGGCCCGGCGGGAATTAGAAAAGGAAACACACGGTGCAGTGTATGCCCAAAAGTGCAAAGGAGGAACATAAATAATATGGCAGGCCAAAAAATCCGTATCAAGCTGAAAGCCTATGAGCACAACCTCATCGACCAAAGCGCGGAAAAGATCGTAGAAACCGCGAAGCGCACGGGCGCGCGCATTAGCGGGCCCATCCCGTTGCCCACAGAAAAAGAAATTGTTACCATACTGCGCTCGCCGCACAAACATAAAGATTCGCGCGAGCAGTTCGAGATGCGCACCCATAAGCGCCTCATCGATATTTTGCAGCCGTCCGCCAAGACGGTTGACGCGCTGATGAAGCTTGATCTGCCTGCGGGCGTGGATATCGAAATCAAGCTGTAGCCGCGGCGCCGGCATCCCCTATAGTACCTATGTTATTGCGATAGGTTACGAAGCCGATACGTGACCGGTATCGGCCACCGAAAACACTTTGGAGGTGTATACAGAATGAAAAAGGCCATTGTAGGCAAAAAGGTCGGCATGACGCAGCTGTTTCTCAGCGACGGTACCATGATCCCGGTAACCGTGGTGGAAGCGGGTCCATGCCCCGTTATACAGAAAAAAACCAAAGAGCACGACGGTTATAGCGCCATACAGGTTGGCTTTAGCCAAATGCGCGAGAGCCTATGCAACAAGCCCGCGCTTGGCCACTTCAACAAGGCGGGCGTATCCTCCGTGCGCTATGTGCGCGAACTGAAGCTTGACGACGCCGAAACATACGAAATCGGCGCGATCATCACGGCGGATATGTTCGAAACGGGCGACCATGTGGATGTCAGCGGGCGATCCAAGGGCAAAGGCTTTGCCGGCGTTATCAAACGCCACAACCAGTCGCGCGGGCGCAAAACCCACGGCTCGCATTCCTACCGCGCCGCAGGTTCCATGAGCGCCTGCTCCGATCCTTCACGCGTGTTCAAATCAAAAAAACTGCCGGGCCATATGGGCGCTGAAATCGTCACCGTGCAAAACCTTGAGGTGGTGCGCGTTGACAGCGCGCGCAATCTGCTTATGGTCAAGGGAGCCATCCCCGGCTCCAAGGGCGGTATGGTGATTGTGAAAAGCAGTGTGAAGGGTTAAGGAGAGGAGGAAGCCAACATGCCTAAGGTTGCAGTATTTAACATCAGCGGCGCCAAGGTCGGCGAGGTAAGCCTCTCCGAAGAAATATTCGCGGCGCCTGTCAATATTCCAGTCATGCACGAAGTGGTAAAAGCGTACCTTGCGAACCAACGCCAGGGAACGCAAAGCGCGCTGACCCGCGCAGAAGTGCGCGGCGGCGGCATAAAGCCCTGGCGTCAAAAGGGTACGGGCCGCGCCCGCCAGGGCAGCACGCGCTCGCCCCAGTGGCGGCACGGCGGCGTGGTGTTCGCGCCCAAGCCGCGCGATTACCGGTTGCATGTAAACAAAAAGGTAAGGCGCATCGCCATGAGGTCGGCGCTTTCCAGCAAGGCGCGCGACGGTGAGATCATACTTTTCAACGCGCTTGACATACCCGAAGCCAAAACCAAAGAGATGGTAAAGACGCTGCATGCCGTTAACGCGGAAAAGGCGCTCATCGTATTGGCAAATACGGATGAAAAGGTGCGGCGCGCCGCCGGCAACATTCCCAACGTGAAAACAACGCTCGTAAACACGCTGAACGTTTATGAAATACTCAAGTACGACAAACTCATCCTCACCGAGGATGCGCTCAAAAAGGTAGAGGAGGTGTATAACTGATGAAAGAGGCCCGTGATATCATCAAGAAACCCGTGCTCACAGAAAAGAGTTACGATTACATCCCCGCCAAGACCTATACGTTTATTGTAGACAAACGCGCCAATAAAACGGCTATCAGACAGGCTGTGGAGCAGGCTTTCCCGGATGTGAAGGTCGAGGCCGTACATACGGTAAACCGTTTGGGAAAAATGAAGCGCCAGGGCCGTTACGAGGGCCGCAGGGCTTCCACAAAAAAAGCTTATGTCTAGCTGAAGAAGGATTCCAAAGGCATTGAATTCTTCGACAGCATGTCGCAGTAAGGAGGCGCACAATGGCGATCAGAAAAATAAAACCCACCACGCCCGGCCAACGCTTTATGACGGTCTCCGCCTTTGAGGAGATCACCTGTGCCACGCCGGAAAGATCCCTGCTGACGGATTTACGGCATACGGGCGGGCGCAATAAGCACGGCCGCATCACGGTGCGCCATCGCGGCGGCGGCGCAAGACGCAAATACCGCGTGATCGATTTTAAACGCAATAAGGACGGCGTACCGGCAAAGGTAGCCACCATCGAATACGATCCCAACCGTTCGGCCAATATCGCGTTGCTCGTTTACGCCGACGGTGAGAAGCGTTACATCATAGCGCCGCTGGGCCTCAATGTGGGCGACGAGCTTTTAAGCGGCGAGGGCGCGGACATCAAGGTGGGCAACGCGCTCGTAATAGGCAGCATCCCCGTGGGCGCCATGATACACTGCATTGAGCTCAAACCCGGCAAAGGCGCGCAATTGGTGCGTTCGGCCGGCAACGCCGCGCAGTTGATGGCCAAAGAGGGCAAATACGCCCAAGTGCGCCTGCCCAGCGGCGAGGTGCGGCTGATCCCTATGAACGCGAAAGCCACCATCGGCCAGGTAGGCAATACCGATCATGAAAACATCAAGATGGGCAAAGCCGGCCGAAACCGCCATAAGGGCTTCAGACCCACGGTGCGCGGCTCCGTCATGAACCCGTGCGACCACCCGCATGGAGGCGGCGAGGGCAAGAGCCCCATCGGCCGATCCGGCCCTGTAACACCTTGGGGCAAGCCGGCGCTGGGTTATAAAACACGCAAGAAAAAGAACCCCAACGATAAGTACATTGTTCGCCGCAGAGACGGTAAGTGAGCCAGGAAGGAGATCATGAATGAGCAGATCAGTTAAAAAAGGGCCGTTTGTGCAAGAGCGCCTCTACAACCGCGTTGCGGCGATGAATATATCGGGCAAAAAGATGGTTGTAAAGACATGGTCGCGCGCTTCCACCATTTTCCCGGAATTTGTGGGATATACCATCGCGGTGCATGATGGGCGCAAGCATGTGCCCGTGTACATTACGGAGGATATGGTAGGCCATAAGTTAGGCGAGTTCGCGCCTACCCGCACGTTTCGCGGCCACAAGGGTTCCGAGCGCGCCTCGGGCGCCAGGTAAGGAAGGTAAGGAGGCAGACGAATGGCAACAAGAACAAGAGAAAAAGCGGCTGCGCGCCGTGAAAATAAAGACAGGCGCCCGCGCGCGGTTATGCGTTATGTGCGTATATCCTCGCGCAAGGTAAAGATCGTGATAGATCTTATCCGCGGCAAGAGCGTGGACGAAGCCAAGGCCATACTCATGTATACGCCCAAGGCGGCCGCCCCCATCGTGGGAAAGCTGCTGGACAGCGCCGTGGCCAACGCCGAAAACAATCTTGAGCTCAACCGCGACGGGCTGTATATCGCCGAGGTGTTCGCCGGGCAGGGCCCCACGCTCAAGCGTTTTCGCCCCAGGGCGCACGGAAGGGCCTCGCGCATCAACAAGCGCACAAGCCATATCACCATAATACTTGATCAACTGTATCAGGCGAAATAAGGGAGGGAAACGATGGGTCAGAAAGTTAATCCGAACGGCTTCCGCGTAGGCGTGATCAGAGATTGGAATACCCGTTGGTATGCCTCCAAAAAGGATTTTGCCGATTACCTGGTGGAAGATAAGCAACTCAGGGATTATGTAAAAAAGAAGTACTTTGCGGCGGGCATTTCGCGCATTGAGATCGAGCGCGCCGCCAACAAGATCACGGTGAACATATTCACCTCGCGCCCCGGCATGCTCATCGGCAAGGGCGGCGCCGGCATTGAGCTCATCAAAGAGGATATCGCAAAAGAGCTCAAAAAGGGCGTGAACGTAAATATTATGGAGATCCGCAACGCCGACACCGACGCGCAATTGGTTGCCGAGAACATAGCCGCGCAATTGGAAAAGCGTATTTCCTTCCGCCGCGCGATGAAGCAGGCCATGGGCCGCTCCATGAAGGCCGGCGCAAAGGGCATCAAGCTGATGTGCGCGGGCCGCTTGGGCGGCGCAGAAATCGCCCGCAGCGAAGGGTACCACGACGGATCCATCCCGTTGCAGACCATGCGCGCCGACATCGACTACGGCTTTGCGGAGGCCAGCACCACTTATGGCCGCATCGGCGTAAAGGTGTGGATATACAAAGGCGAAGTGCTTGGCAGGGCGAAGCGGCAAGAGGGAGGCAAATAACCATGTTGATGCCTAAAAGAGTAAAAAGAAGAAGGGTATTCCGCGGGCGTATGAAGGGCAAGGCGACGCGCGGCAATACCATTACATACGGCGACTACGGCCTCGTGGCCATGGAGCCGGCTTGGGTGACCAGCAACCAGATCGAGGCCGCCCGTATCGCCATGACGCGTTATATCAAGCGCGGCGGCAAGGTGTGGATTAAGATTTTCCCCGACAAACCCGTAACGGAAAAGCCCGCCGAGACCCGTATGGGCAGCGGCAAAGGCTCGCCCGAATACTGGGTGGCCGTCGTAAAGCCTGGCCGCGTGATGTTTGAAATCGCCGGAGTGAGTGAAGACGTTGCGCGCGAAGCGTTGCGCCTAGCTATGCACAAGCTGCCGCTTAAATGCAAAGTGAAGAAAAAACCGGAAGGTGGTGCCGCACATGAAAGCGAGTGAGCTGCGCGAATTGACGAATGAAGAGCTGAACGAACGCGAACGCGAGCTTAAGACCGAGCTTTTCAATCTGCGCTTTCAATTGGCTACGGGCCAGTTGAGTAACCCCCAACAGATCAACGTTTGCAAGAAAAATATCGCCAGGGTAAAAACGCTCATACGCGAGCGTGAACTCAAGGCGGTTGCCGAATAAGGAAGGAGGGTACAACCATGGAGCAAAAAGCCAGAGGCTACCGCAAAACCCGCACGGGCGTTGTGGTAAGCGATAAAATGGATAAGACCATTGTGGTCGCGATCCGCACCAAGGTGCGCCATCCCCTTTACGGCAAGATGGTGAACCGCACACGCAAGTTTAAGGTCCACGATGAAAAGAACGAATGCGGGGCTGGCGATACCGTGCGCATTATGGAAACGCGCCCGCTCAGCCGCGATAAGCGCTGGCGTCTCGTTGAGATCATCGAGAAGGCCAAGTAAGGAGGAAGCGAGCTATGATACAACCACAAACCAGGTTAAAGGTTGCGGATAACAGCGGCGCGAAGGAGATCATGTGCATTCGTGTGCTGGGCGGCTCGTTCCGCCGCTCCGCCAACATAGGCGACGTTATTGTGGCAAGCGTAAAAACGGCGACGCCGGGCGGCGCCGTTAAGAAAAAGGATGTTGTGCGCGCCGTAATTGTACGCACGGTATCGGGCGTGCATCGCGCCGATGGCAGCCATATCCGCTTTGACTATAACGCGGCCGTCATCATAAACGACCAGAAACAGCCCCGCGGCACCCGTATTTTCGGGCCTGTGGCGCGCGAGCTCAGAGAGCGCGATTATATGAAGATCGTATCTCTGGCGCCCGAAGTGCTGTGAGGAGGGAAGTGTGAAGATGAAGAAATTAAATGTCAAAACAGGCGATACCGTGGTCGTCATCGCGGGCAAAGATAAGGGCGTAAAGGGCAAAATGCTTGTAGCCCTGCCGCAGGAAGATCGCGTGATCGTGCAGAACGCCAACATGGTGACAAGGCATAAAAAGCCGCGCCGCCAGGGCGAGCCGGGCGGGCGAATCAAGCAGGAGGGCACCATCGCCGCAAGCAATGTGATGCTCATCTGCCCCAAATGCGATAAAGCCACGCGCGTAGGCCACGCGGTGGAAAAAGATAAAAAAGTGCGCGTTTGCAAAAAATGCGGCAAAAACATCGACTAACCGGAAAGGAGGAATTTCAATTGGCTAACAAAGACGAGCAGGTAACCCCACTGGAAAGCGCCGCAGGCGAA
>JAISXK010000125.1 GCA_031270585.1 Clostridiales bacterium
CACAATTGGCTTTGTGCCCGAAAACGTATCCAGCACAGACAGATTGGCGCCCGACTGCGCCGTTATATCGCGCGCCTTCATATCGCAGGAGAACCGGTAAAAGCTATCCGGCGCTACCGACACCCGCTGGCAAACGCGCGCATCGTTTTCGTAGAGGTTACGCAGGTAGATCACCCGCGCGCCCTCTTCATCCCATTGCAGCTCATAATGGGTGTTATCCGCCACCCAAGCGTCAAAGTACCAGCCCGCAGGCAGGGCCTGCTGCTCCGCCCGGATGGAAAAATCAGCGTTATACAGCAAATTCTCGTCGTTTTGCGCAAGGGATGGGTATGCAAAAGAAACGATTAGCAACAAAACTACAGCCAGTAGCCATTTGTTTTGATTCGGCATGCGCGCTCCTACATCACAAAAACGTTCACTAAGGCCATCATAGCATAAAAGCATACGCCGCGCCAGACATCACGCCATAAACGCGTTTTGAATATGGCGCACATCGCCTCTTTGCAAATCAATCTCCACCACATCAAAGCGGGCGGCGCCTATATGGTATTTTTGCATATACAGGCTTGCGGCGACGATCAGGGCGGCCTGCTTTCTTCTGTCCACGGCCTCTGCGGGGCTGCCGAAAAGATTGGATGAGCGCGCCTTTACCTCTATAAAAACGGTGCACGCGCCATCCCGCATGACGATATCGATCTCTTTGCGGTTCATCCGCACGTTCTGCGCCACGAGATGGTATCCCTTATGGATGAGATAGCGCAGCGCCAGCGCCTCGCCACGCGCGCCCTTTTGCGTTTTGTTCACGCCGACGCCAGTATGCGCGCCAAAAACGTGCGCCTGTGCAACGGGCAGGGGCCATGCTTTTTGAGCGCCCGCACATGTTCCGCCGTGCCGTAGCCTTTGTTTGTGCAAAAGCCGTATACGGGGTATATATCGTGCTGCTCTTCCATATACCGGTCACGCTCCACCTTAGCCACAACGGAGGCCGCCGCTATCAGGTAGGAGATCGCGTCCCCGCGAACATAGGCGTGCTGCTGCACAGGTATATCCAGATTTTGCAGCGCATCCACCAATACCGCCGTTACTTTCATCTGCATGGCCTCGTAGGCGTATTTAAACGCAAGCCTCGTCGCTTCCAAAATATTGATCTTGTCTATTATCTGCGCCTCTACCCAACCCAGTGCAAAATCATCCGCAAGCGATATGATTTTTTCGTAAACATTATGTCTTCGTTTTTCAGTCAGTTTTTTGCTGTCGTTTACATATAAGATCAGCGGTTCGGACGGCAGCAACACGCATGCCGCCACCACCGGCCCCGCCAACGGCCCCCTGCCAACCTCGTCCATGCCCGCCAGCACGGTTTGCGGTTGACTCCAAAAGGTGCGCTCAATTTCTACCAGCTTGTTGAGCCTTTCAAACTCCGTCGTCCTTTTCATAGGTTTTTCTCCCTTGCATCTCGCCGGGATCATCCAGCGTAACGCGCGCTATTTTGCCCGCCCGAAACTCATCCAACACGATACGCGCGCCGCGTTGCGTATCCCATTCACCCCCGGGCAGCAGGAAGCCTCTGCTTTTGCACAAGCGCTCCAGCAATACGCCGCCCGGCGCGTCCTCGTTCACCCCGCCGTATCTTTTTTCCAACGCCTCGGGACAAACTGCGCGTAGTTCTTCAAGCAGCGCGCAGGCAAGCCTCTCCACATCCAAAATAGTATCCTTTATAGAACCCAGGAAGGCCAGCCGTTTTGCGTACACGGCGTTATCAAGCTTTGGCCAAAGCAAGCCTGGCGTATCCATCAGTTCCAGCAGAGGCGTGATTTTCACCCATTGCTTGCCGCGCGTTACGCCGGGCCAATCGGCCACTCTAACGCGCGAAGCGCCGGCGATGCGGTTGATAAAAGTGGATTTGCCCACATTGGGGATGCCCACAACCATCACGCGCACAGTTTTGTTTATGCCCTTTTTGCGCAGGCGCTCCACCTTTTCGGCGGCCGCACGTTCTATCAGGGCCGCCACCGCCCTTTTGTCGCCGCCGGTAGATACAAAGGAGAGCGCCGCCATGCCCCGCTCTTGAAACGCGGCCACCCACCTCCCGGTAACAGCCTCGTCGGCAAGATCAGCCTTGTTTAGTAACATCACGCGGCCTTTTCCCTGAAAGAGCGCGTCAAAATCCGGGTTGCCGGTGGACAAGGGCGCGCGCGCGTCCACAAGTTCCACAACCACGTCTATCAATTTTAAATTCTCCCGCAGCATGCGGCGCGCTTTGGCCATATGCCCCGGATACCATTGAATATGCATACCTCACCTGCCCGTTTTGCGGGCACACCAAAAGACCCGCAGTCAGATAAAACCGCGGGCAACGTATTGCGTTTTAATCGGCGGCCTTTTTCTCTACGATACGCTCCACAACCTTTGCCGCCTTGCCTACGCGGTCACGCAGGTAATATAGCTTCGCGCGGCGCACCTTACCATGGCGCACCACCTCGATGCGGCCTATGCGCGGGCTGTGATAGGGGAATGTACGCTCGACACCCACGCCGTAGGATACACGGCGAACCGTGAATGTTTTTCTGACGGCGCCGCCCTGCATTTTGATGACGGTACCTTCAAAATTTTGCAGCCGCTCGCGATTGCCCTCTACAACCTTAACGAATACGCTCACGGTGTCGCCCACCTCAAGCTTTGGCAGATCTGTACGCAGCTGTTCTTTTTCGAGCTCTTGAATGATGTTGGACATTTATTTTCTCCTTTTTCATAGACGTTCATGCCCGTCATTTACGCACAGAGGACCGCCCGTTTTTCGTTGGTCATTATAACACGCGCGTATTTTTAGCGCAAGGGTGATTTCTCGGCTTCATAATTCATAATTCGCGGAATTTTTTGTTCATTTGGCGTAAATTCCGATATATTTTTTGCTGTTCTCTTCGTCTTTTTCTTGTGCCAACAACGCCCAGACAAAAGCATAGCGACGCCACAACGCGCGCCGCGCGCCTCCGCCGCCGTTTATACGCGTTCCGGCCGCCGCTTCAACGGCAATAGCCTTCACTCGCCGTCTTCCATCTCCTGCATAAAGCGTTTTTCCAGTTTGGTCAGGGTGATATCGCTGACGAGACCGGGGCGCGCGGCCTCGGTTTTTTTGACGGCCTGCGCGCGCCGCCACGCCTTAATATGCGCGTGGTTGCCGTTTAAAAGTATTTCGGGCACCTTTTTGCCGCGAAAATCGGCGGGCCTAGTGTACTGCGGGTATTCCAGCAAGCCGTCGGAAAAAGATTCCTCCTCGGCGCAAAGGCCGCAGCCCAATACCCCCGGCACAAAGCGCAGCACACAATCGATCAGCACCATGGCGGGCAACTCGCCGCCGGTCAGCACATAATCACCTATGCATATCTCCTCGTCGACGATATCCATCACGCGTTCGTCCACGCCCTCATAATGGCCGCAAAGAAGCGCCAGCCGCAGCTCACGCGCCAAATCACGCGCAAGGGCCGGCGTGAGCGGTTTGCCGCGGGGAGAGAGCAATATGCGCCTGGCGCTTTGCCCCCGCAGCACGGCGCGCATGCAATCGTATATGGGCTGCGCCATCATCACGAGGCCATTGCCCCCGCCAAACGGGTAATCATCGGTTTTTTTGTGCTTGTTAGCGGCATAATCGCGAATATTGTGCGTTTCAACGCGAACGAGGCCGTTTCGCACGGCGCGGCCTATGATGCTGCTGCCCAGCACGCCCGGGAACATCTCGGGAAAGAGCGTAAGTATATCAATTTGCAAATACGGCAACCTCACGCAATACGGCGCTGTCACACACGATACGCTTCGCCTGGGTATCGACTTCACGCAGTACCCTTTTGAGCGCCGGTATCAGCGTGCCGGTATCCAGTTCATACACATCATTGGCGCCGGTGCGCAGCACCTCGCGCACAACGCCAAGGCGGCTTCCCGCCGTATCCACCACCTCGCAGCCAATAAGATCCGCCACAAACCATGTATCCGCAGGCAACTGCCGCGCATGCGCGCGGTCTACCGCAAGATAGGCGCCCCGCAGGGCGTTTGCTTCCTCCGGCGTATTGACTCCCTCTATGCGCAAGGTAACGGCATCGGGCCTCACGCCGGTATCAGTAACGCGCACGGCGCTTCGCTTGCCGCCATGCTCCAAATACACGCTTTTTAAACTCTCAAAGCGTGCCGTGTCGTCCGTCAAGGGTAAAAGCTTCACCCCGCCGCGCACGCCATGCGCGCGCACAACCACTGCGATGCGGTAAAAATCCATCAGACGATTTCCAGTACGTATTTTTTTTCTTCCTGCGTGCCGGCGGCCTTCACAATCGCGCGGATGGCCTTGGCGATGCGGCCCTGCTTGCCGATCACTTTGCCCATGTCGTCGGGCGCCACGGAAAGCTCGATTACCGTGACGTCGCCTTCATCCTTCATATTGACGCTGACCTTATCCGGCTTTTCCACCAGACCGGCGGCTATATAACGAATCAGTTCATCCATTGATGGCACCGCTCTTCTTGAGTATCGCGCGCGCCGTGTCGGTAGGCTGCGCGCCTTTTTTCATCCAATCGATGGCCTTTTCGTTGTTTACTTTTATTTCCGCAGGGTCGCTCAGCGGGTTGTAATAGCCGATCTCCTCTATAAACGCGCCGTCGCGCGGAGCCCTCGAGTCCGCCACCACGATGCGGTAAAAGGGCGCTTTCTTCGCGCCCATCCTGCGCAACCTGATCTTAACCATTGTTCATCCTCCTGCAATCTCATTTAATTTATTTATGTAACACAACTTTACGCTAGCATTTCAAGTTGTTATCACCGCGTTAAACCTTGCAATCGCGCGTTACCCGTTTATCTAAACTGCATGGGAAAGCGCATGCGCCCCTTCTTTTTGCCCTTGCCGCCAAATTGCCGCATCATCTTTTTTGTTTGCTCAAACTGGTTCATCAGACGATTGACATCCTGTATGGTTACGCCGCTGCCCCGCGCAATGCGTTTGCGGCGGCCTGCGTTTAATATGTTGGGGTTATTTCGCTCGGCCCCGGTCATGGAAAGTATGATGGCCTCCGTGCGCGCCATGTGTTTTTCGTCAATCTTAACATCGCCAAGCTTGGCGGCGTCAACGCCCGGCATCATGCCAAGCACCTCTTGCATACCGCCCATATTCTTCATCTGGCGCAGCTGATCCAAAAAATCATCCAGCGTGAAGCCGTCGTTTTTTAATTTCTCCGCCAGTTGCCGGGCCTTCTTTTCGTCGAAACTTTCCTGCGCTTTTTCGATGAGCGAAAGCATATCGCCCATGCCCAATATGCGCGAGGCGATGCGCTCGGGATGGAACGCCTCTATATCGGTGATCCGTTCGCCCGTGCCCACTAACTTGATAGGCTTGCCCGTAACCGCCCGTACTGAGAGCGCGGCCCCACCCCTTGTGTCGCCATCGAGCTTTGTGAGTATGATGCCCGTTAACGCCAGCGTTTCATCGAAGGTTTTTGCCGCATTTACGGCGTCCTGCCCCATCATGGCGTCGATTACCAGCAGCACTTCCGCCGGATGTGACACGGCGCTCACGTCAATCAGCTCCCGCATCATGGCTTCGTCAATGTGCAGCCTGCCCGCCGTATCGAGTATGACCACGTCGTGCAGGTTTTTCCCGGCGAAGCCGATAGCCTCCTTCGCCGTTTGCGGCGGCGGTTGCTGTCCGCGCTCAAACACCGGCACGCCGGCCTTTTCGCCCATCACCCGCAACTGGCTGATCGCGGCGGGGCGGTATATATCACACGCCACCAGCAGGGGGGATTTTTGAAACTGCTTCTTTAAGTACAGCGCAAGCTTGGCGCTCATTGTGGTTTTGCCGGAACCCTGCAATCCCGCCATCAATATAACGGCGGGGTTGCCCGAGCCAAGCGCGAGCTTGTGGTTTGCGCCGCCCATCAACCCGGTCAATTCTTCGTTGACGATTTTGATGACCTGTTGGCCGGGCGCAAGGCTCTCCAACACCTCGGCGCCCACGGCGCGCGCCGTTACATCCTTTATAAATTGCTTGACGACGAGGAAGTTAACGTCGGCCTCCAACAGCGCGAGCTTCACCTCGCGCATGGCCTCCTTAACATCCTTCTCATTGAGTTTGCCGCGCCCCGTTAACTTTTTAAATATGGCTTGCAGTTTGGTGGATAACCCTTCAAACGCCATCTTCCGTCCCCCATATATTCTGCAGGCGCGCCACCTTGTCCAGCAGCGCCGCCTGATCGGCTTCGTGCAAGTGCAGCGCGTTCATGTCGTTTTTTATGCTTCGCAGCGCCTTATCCGTTTCAATCAATCTTTCCGATAGCTTCAGCGCGGATTCATACGCGTGCAACTGCGTCTCGGCGCGCATGAGCGCGTCCCGCACGCCCTGCCGCGAAATGCCCTCGTTTGCGGCAATTTCCGCCAGGGAAAGGTCTTCGTCCACCTTCATGGCCAGTAGCCGCCGCCGGCGTTCTGTAAGCAGCATGCCGTAGGTTTGCAGCAACAGCCCCAACTCGATATTACGCTCTACCTTCATAACGATGGTGTAAAGCCCTTTTCCTTTACACCACGTTATTATACTAAAAACGCCGCGAATGTCAAGCTGCGCGCGAACATTTTGCGTATTTCATCCGGCGTTTACTTTCGTTTTATTTTCATGCATAAAACTCTATTTGACAAACCATACTAAGCCATGTTAAACTTAGAGCGTATTCTAAAGAATGTTGCATTGTCTCACACGTTTTGTAGGTCATTGTTCGTTTAATGGTTTACGGGACGTGTGTCTTTATGCGGCGTTGGCCGTGTGTTTTGCCCGGCCACAGGGTATGAATTATGACGGAGGTATCAAAATGAATCACGGTACGGTAAAATGGTTTAACGCGGATAAGGGCTATGGCTTTATCTCCAACGACGAGGGCGGGGAAGACATCTTCGTGCACTTCTCCTCTATCCAGACAGACGGCTTCAAGTCCTTAAACGAGGGGCAGAAAGTAACTTTTGACATTGAGGCGGATCCCAAGAGCAGCAACAAGCTGCGCGCCACCAATGTTTGCTCCGTGTAACGCCGCTTCCCCATTTTCGGCTTGACGCAAAACCTGAAAGCGCGGCCCCCCAAACCGGGGCCGCGCTGTTATTGTTTTTTTTCAACCACACGCGTCATATCCGCGCGGCGATCATTTTGAAGGTTGCCTGATTAAGCATAGTACGCCTTAGTATTTTCTAAATTTATCGTTGCCGGATTCGGGCTGCCTGGCCGCAGGCAGCGCATAGGGTTCCCGCGGGGGCTGGATCTGCCTTGTTTCCTGCCTGAGCTTAAAGCGCGATACGAGCCGTTTTAAGAGCATGGCGTAATTGGCAAGCGTATCGGCTTCCTCGGCGGTGGTGTGCGCGTTGGCGGCATTCATCTGCACGGCCTGAGAGAGCTGGTTGATCTCCCTGTTGATCTGCGCAATCTCATCAGCCTGCCCCCTGGATGCGCTTGCGATCTGGCCGATAATTTCGGATACGCGCCCAACAATATCGATGATGTTTTGCAGCGCTTCGGATGTGCTGTTTGCAATCACGGTGCCGGTTTGCACCTTGTTGACGGATCCCTCTATCAACTCGGTGGTATCCTTCGCGGCGGCGACGCTCTTGGAAGCGAGGTTGCGCACCTCTTCGGCCACAACGGCAAAGCCCTTGCCGTGAACGCCGGCCCGCGCGGCCTCTACGGCGGCGTTCAACGCCAGTATATTGGTTTGGAAGGCGATATCGTCAATCACTTTGATGATTCTCGATATATTGGCCGAAGCGGTGTTGATATCCTGCATGGCGCCCTGCATATTATCCATGGAGTGGCGTCCCTCCTCGCCAAGCGCTTTCGCTTCGGATACGATGCGGTTTGTTTCACCGGCATGCTCCGCTGTTTTTTTTGTTTGCTCGGCAATGCTGGATACGGCCGAAATAAGCCCCCTTATCGACATCTCCTGCTCGGTTGCGCCCTTGCTCGACTCCTGCGCTTCCACAGATACCCTCTGCGTGCCTGCGGCAACCTGCTCGGCCGAAGAATCGATCTCACGCAATACCTTGGATAGCGACAGACCGATTCTGTTGATGGCTTCTTTCAGCGCCGTAAACTCGCCATGGAAATCCGACGTGATATATACGCTCAAGTCGCCCCCCGCCATAGCCTGCAAGGCGCCGTTTACCTCGTAAATATATCCCTGTATGGCGTCGAGCGTGCTGTTGATGGAGTTTTTCAGCGTCAAGAAATCGCCCTGATAATCGTTCTCTATACGCGTGCCCAGCTTGCCGTTTTCCATTTCATACAATACATCCTCAATCACGTGTATGGGGCCCGCCAGCAAATCCACCGTTTGGTTGATGCCGGCTATAATCGTGCGGTAATCCCCCTCGTGCTTCTGGGCGTCCGCCCGCACGGAAAGCATGCCGTTTTGCGTTGCCTCCACAAGCATATGCGTATCACTGATCAACGCGCGCAAAGCCCCCGACATCTCGTTAAACGCCAGCGCCAGCCCGCCGATTTCATCCTTGCGGCGCATAAGCTTTTCGGGCAGGGCCAGCCCCGTTTCCCCTTTGGCAAGGCTCCTGGCGTTTTCGGTAATCAGTTGCAGGGGCGCGGTAAGCGTTTTTTTGATGAACAGGCTGAACACCACCATAAACAGCAACAGCAACCCCACGCTGATGATAAGACTGATGACGATCGCCTGCTGTGTCGCAAGCATAAAATCGCTTCTGGGCGCCGTGATAACGAGCGACCAGTTCGTTCCCCTTACGGGAGAATAGCAAAAATATGTTTCGCCCTGATCGGTTTGCATGCGCATGGCGCCGGTTCTTCCCTCTGTCATGCCTTGCAAAAGTTCTTGCATGAAGACGCTTTTTTCGTAATGATCCCACAGGTTTTTTTGATTGCGCACCAGCGCGACATCGCGGTGAGCCATGTACGCGCCCTCTTCGTTTACGATAAACGAGGCGCCGTGCGTGCCGATGTTGATATTGCTTAGAACGTCGTTCATCACGTCGTATTTGTAGCTGCCCAAAAGGTAGGCCGCGATCACGGTATCCTCGCCCACTCTTTTTGTGATGGGCGTGCCTATGATAATTTCAAGCTCGCCGGAGCTTTGGTCTATGGATGTGTCGGAAATGACCAGATTTTGTGTTTGCGCCATCTGCGTACAAATATCATCCCCGGCGATGGAGCCGGGGCTTGTTTCGCTGCCCGTTTCCAGCGTTCCATCCGCGTTATATAAACCCAGCCATAAAAACTCTATGCCGGATTTTGCTTTATCCAAAATCGCCTGTTTTTCTTCCTTAGCGCTGGACTCACCGAGCAGCAGGACGTTCTCCCTGATCATAAAAAGCCTGTCGCCCAATATGTGCAGGTTGCCCTCGGCACTTTGCGCCGCCGTTTTCGCCATGGGTTGCAAGGTTTCAAGCAAGAGGCTGTCGGTTAGCGCGCCCATAAAATAGCTCATCACCAGCACCAGCACCAACGAGAGTACAACCACGACAAGCGTGGTAGTCAAAAACAATTTGGCTCGCAACCCCTTTACGTCCTTCATGAAAGCTCCCCCATCCGTTCGTTCGCGTTACAAAATTAAGTTAACGAAACCTGTGGCAATATTATTCATCCTCGGGCACGACAACATGCTTTACGGATGTATCCCCCGTTTTTGCCTGCTCGATGACGGCCAGTGCCAGCAGCCGAAAAGATTTGCGGGAATGGGATGCCCCGCTGATGCCGTCTATCGGCTTCTCCCCCTGCCCCGCAAGCAGTTGGGCGGCGGAGACCCGCGTGTATTCGTTGGGATACGTGCCCGCAACCGCAGCCATGGTGGCCATGTAGTTCATATCCCACGATTTGATAAATCCGGTGGGGTTTTTCGCGTTATACTCCACCGTAACGATCTTGTTTTCGCGCACATAGATGGTAACGTATTCCTTCCAGCCATGGCTGTCGAACTCGGCCACCTCGGCCGTATAATACCCGTTTTGCAACTGATCCGCTTCCTTCCGGCAGGCCGTAAGCAATACGGCCGCCGCCAGCAGTACGCCGGCCAACGCCAGGCAGATAATCTTTTTCATGCGCTATGCTCCCCATCGGTCAATTTTAAAATAGAATCGCGTTGTGCACATCATTGCATCAATATATACTGTTTTATTATTAACCCGTTTTTTGCAGTTTACGCATTTCGCGCAACACCGGGTATGGGTTTATATATGTAAAATCCGGCGAGATCATCGTCAGGTGCAGATGATTGGCCGAAGAGTTTCCGGTATTGCCCACGTTTCCGATTATATCCCCCGCGCTTACCCGCTCGCCCACCTCTAAAAATCCGGTAAGCCGCACCATATGGTAATAGTGGTATTCGAGGCCGGCGTCATCGAGCACCACCACGTAATTGCCGGCGCCCGCGTTGCTGCCGATATTGACCACCACGCCATCCGTACAGGAAAGTATGGGCGTATCCTCGGGCATTTTGATATCGGTGCCGGTATGCTTACGCGCGCCGCGATCGCGATCCGCGTACCAGCCGTTTTTTATGTGGCCGCCCGGCAACGGGTCGCGCAGGGCGCGTATGTATGCGTCGCCCAACTTGTATTGCGTAAACGCTGTTTCTTCGCCGTTTTCATCATATACGGTATTTAGATACGCAAACGTTAGCTTGGGTCCAAAAGACATTTCGCCCTCTACCCCCGCGATCAAGCTGCGTATATCGGTAAAATCCGCCGTCATATTTACGCCGTCTGAGCCTATCTCGACATGTATGATACTGTTGTTTTTCAATAGCTCCTCCGCCCTGGCGCCCAAGCGGTGGTAAAGCGATGCCACGAGTTTCCATCCGGGCAAGCGCGTATGAAGAACGCCGGGCGCTTCGCCCAGGGTTTCGCACGCCTGCCAAAACGCATCCTCACACGCGCGCTGAATATCCGCGTCGATCAATTGCCACCCGTCACACTGCGTAACGATATCGGCATAGCTCTGCGTTTCTTGCCAGGCATACACGCCCTTTTGCCGAAAGCTTTGGCGAAACACATCCTTAATCCGCGCGATACGCTGCTGTAGCGTGGGCGTGGGCGTGGGCGTCGCCCTGGGCGCGACAATAGCCTGCGGGGTAACCTCCGGCACGGACGCCTCTTCGATTATCCGGGTTTGCATACACCCCGCCAAAATGCCCAAAAAAAGCGGTAAAGCAAACAATGACACCAGTTTTTGCAACATGCACCGATCCTTTGCGTTTTATTTGCGCAATGTACGGGCGGTTATAACGCCAAGCGCATACGAAGCGTACGCATGCAAACGCGGAGCGTCACAGCCGGCAAAATCTTGTTTCCTCTCTAGATATGCCTGCCGATCATATCCACATACGTCTGCCTGGGCTTAACGCCAATGCATTTTTCAACCATATTGCCGTCTTTAAAGAGTATCACGGTAGGGATGGTCGCCACGCCGTACCGCTCGGCCAAATCCTGGTTAGCGTCAACATCCACCTTGCACACAACCGCCTTATCCTCAAATTCCGTGGCAAGCTCTTCAATTACGGGGGCGAGCATACGGCAGGGCCCGCACCAATCGGCCCAAAAATCAACCAATATGGGCAGCTTGCCAGCCAGGGTTTCATCGAAGTTAGAACTTGTTACATGTTTTAAACCGCCAGCCATCGTTTATTCCTCATTCTTTCATAGTATTCATATTATTCTGCGTCGTTTGCTTTTTGCGCCGGCGCTTCCCTGCCGGTTATACGCGGCTCAAAGCTGCCCTTGCGCCGAAAGCGCGACTCCAGCGCGCGCAACAGCAAAAAGGCGGCGGCGGCGCCTGCAACGCCCAGCACCGCGCCCCATATGTCGTTTACAAGCGAACCCAACCATACTCCGGCGACCAGACATACGGCGGGTACGGCGTAAGCCAGCACATTGGCCTTCATAAAGCTTGACGCGCCCAATTCAACATATACGCGGTCGCCGGCTTTTGCGCCCACCGTGTTTTTTAACGTAATCTGCGCATCGGTATCGCCAATGTATATGCACGCGCCACAGTTTTTACACGCGGGGCTGCGGGCAAAGCGCACAACCGCGTCGCCGCCGTTTACCTTTATCACCGTTCCCGCATTGTGCATGGTATTTCACCTCTCATTTATTTGGCATAGCGCGCAAACCCGAACCCGGTTCGCTCTTTTGTAACGCTATATTTATGTTACCCCCAAGGGCAAAAATAAAACCGCGCCGGCGCCTGGTAAAACGCATGGTATTATTCGCAATCCGGCCGGATATGCAACTCGCGAAGCTGCCTATCCTCCGCCGTATCGGGGCTGTTCGTCATCAGGCAGGCGGCCGTTTGCACCTTGGGGAAGGCGATTACATCACGAATGCTCAGTGAATCCGTGAGCAGCATAACAATTCGATCCAGCCCATAGGCCAGCCCGCCATGCGGCGGCGTACCGTATTGGAACGCCTCCATCAGGAACCCGAAGCGCTTCCACGCTTCTTCTTTTGTAAAGCCCAGCGCCGCAAACATGCGTTCCTGCAGCGCTGCGGAATGTATCCTGATGGAACCGCCACCCAGTTCCGTGCCGTTGAGTACGATATCATACGCCTTTGCGCGCACGCTGCCGGGGTCGCTTTCCAGCTTGTCTATATCGCAATCCCTGGGGTGCGTAAACGGGTGGTGCATGGCAAAATAACGCCCTGCGTCCTCATCCCACTCCAGCAGGGGAAAATCCGTCACCCATAAAAGATTATACAGCCCTTTGGGGACAAGCGAAAGCTTTTTCGCGAGTTCCAGCCGCAAAGCGCCCAGCGAAGCCATTACCACGCTGTTTTTATCCGCCACAAAGAACAGCGTATCGCCGGGCGACGCGCCCGTCTGCGCCATGATGGCCATCCGCAAGCGTTCGTCCATAAATTTTGCGATGGATCCCTGCAACCCTTCCCGGTTAAGGTGCAACCAGGCAAGGCCCTTTGCGCCATATGTTTTTACAAGCTCGCTAAGCTTGTCAATCTCCTTGCGGGATAACGCTGCGGCGCCGCCCGGCACGCGTATGGCGCGCACACTGCCGCCAGCCGCAATCGCTCCCGTAAACACCGAAAATCCGCAATCCGCCACGATATCGCTGATATCCACAAGCTCCAGCCCAAAACGGGTGTCGGGTTTATCCGAACCGAAACGCGCCATGGCCTCGTCATACGTCAGCCGCAGCAACGGCAGGGGTATGTTTATCCCCTTGATCTCGCGAAAGAGCCTTGCAAGGAAGCGCTCGTTCACCTCTATCACATCGTCCTCTTCCACAAAGGACATCTCCAGATCAATCTGCGTAAACTCGGGCTGCCTGTCGGCGCGCAGATCTTCATCGCGGAAGCAGCGCGCAATCTGCATATAGCGGTCAAAGCCGGCCAGCATCAGAAGCTGCTTAAACTGCTGCGGGCTTTGCGGCAGCGCATAAAATTTGCCCGGGTGCACGCGGCTTGGCACAAGGTAATCGCGCGCGCCCTCGGGCGTGCTCTTGGTCAGTATGGGGGTTTCAATATCCAAAAAACCTTCCCCGGCAAAGAAGTTGCGTGTGACATGAACAATCTTATGCCTTAGCGTCAGGTTTTGCTGCATGGCCGCCCGCCGCAGATCGAGATAGCGGTATTTTAACCGCATCTGCTCGTTGCTTTGCATGTCGCCGTCGATCTCGATAGGCGGGGTTTTCGCCGCGCCAAGTATTTTAAACGCGCACGCCAGCACCTCATACGCACCGGTTTTCATGTTGGGGTTCACCATATTTTTTGCGCGGCGCGCCAGCGTGCCCCGCACCGCCAATACGAATTCGTTGCGCACAGACTGCGCGCGGGTAAAAAGTTCGCCATCCAGCTTGCTGCTGTCAAACGTGATTTGCATGATGCCGGTGCGGTCGCGCAGCGTAATAAACAGCAGCGCGCCGATATCGCGATAGGCGTTTACCCACCCCATCAGCGTAACCTCGCAGCCCACCTCGTTTTCAGAAAACTCCGCACAATATTTTGTGCGCTTCCATCCGCTCAAAAGCTCGCTCATATGTTCTCCTTTAACCCCGCTTTATCGCCGCCGCCATAGCCGGGGCATTTAAGGACGTTTCTTTTTCTTCGCCGGTTTCCATTGTTTTTACGTTTACAACACCCGCCCGCAGCTCATCTTCGCCAATGACAGCCACATGCAGCGCGCGAAGCTTATTGGCGTATTTCATCTGCGCCTTGACGCTGCGCTCGGTATGGTCGCACTCTACCCTATACCCCGCCTCGCGCAACTGCATGGCCAACCAAAACGCCCGCACATGCGCCTCTTCGCCCACGGATGCTACGAACAGATCGAACGCGGGCGGCTCGGGTATCCGCACCCCCTGGTTTTGAGCGGTTAACAGCAGCCGCTCCATACCAAGGCCAAACCCCACGCCCGGCATACCGGGGCCGCCAACGGTTTCTATCAGCCCGTCGTAGCGCCCGCCGCCGCACACCGTGCCCTGCGCGCCGATATGGGTGGATATGATCTCAAACACGGTTTTTGTGTAATAATCAAGCCCCCGCACAATAAAGGGATCGATATCGTACTTTACCCGCATCATATCCAGGCAACGCTTTAATTCATCCATATGCGCGCCGCAGCCCCCGCACAGGTAATCCAATATCACGGGGGCGTTTTTTACGATATCCCGGCAATGAGACTCCTTGCAATCCAGCACGCGCAACGGGTTTTTTTCAAAGCGGGTTTTGCACATATCGCAAAGCGAGTTGTATTGATCCTTCAAATACGCCCTAAGCGTCGCGTGATAGTTTGGCCTGCAAGCGGGGCAGCCAATGCTGTTGATGCGCAGAGCCAAATCGCGCACGCCCACCTTTTCAAAGAGTTCCAGCGCCAGCATGATGCATTCGGCGTCGGCGCTCGCCCTTTGCGCGCCAAAGATCTCAACGCCAAACTGGTGGTGCTCGCGCAATCGCCCCGTCTGGGTGTTTTCATAGCGGAACACGGGGCAGTACACGTAATACATCTTTGTGGGCTGCGGGCCGTTATACAAGCCGTTTTCTATAAACATACGCACAATGCCCGCCGTGCCCTCGGGCTTTAACGTAATGGAGTTGCCGCCTTTATCGTCAAACGTATACATCTCCTTTTGCACGATATCGGTGGTATCGCCCACACCGCGCAAAAAAAGCTCCGTATGCTCAAACACGGGCGTGCGGCCCTCTCTCAAGCCATACCGTTCACATATTTCGCGCATATGCCATTCGATATACTGCCATTTATAACTATCCTGCGGCAGCACGTCCTTCGTGCCCTTTAGCGCCTGTATCATCGGTTATCCCTCCCCGCTTCGTTAAACAAAAATGAGGAATAGTATAAAAGGGCCGCCCATCCGATTAGGGACGAGAGACCCGTAGTTTCCCCCTGTGCCAATATTATAAGGGCGGAATATGGTGATGTCAACCAACAAAGCCGCCGGCCGCCGTTTGCGTGACCGGCAGCTTGCGCCGGCTTCCATTTTTATGACCTTGCTTCTTCGAAAATACTATGCCGGGCTGCGGCTATGCGCTTCGCCCTCCTAAAGCCCGGCGCCGGTTCCTACTGCGCCGGGCCGCCATCCGCAGGACCGGGCTCTATCGTTGCGGCCGCTGTCATGACATCCCCGCGCGGCAACTCCGTGCCGCAGTAGGGACAATGCGCCCATTGTTCCGCCACCAACTCGTTGCAGTTGGGGCAGGCGGCTTGGACGCGCGCGCCGCAATAGGGGCAATGCGCGTATTTTTTATCCAACGGCTCCTTGCAGGACGCGCAGGTTATCCTCTCGGGGCGCACCACCATGTAGATGATCATGCCGACGACGTTCGTAAAGAGCGTGAGCACGCCCCACAGCGCCGGATGGTAGTTGCGGCGATCCGCGTCCAGGAACACCCATACCGCCAACGCCGCCCAATACAGCATGAAGCTTAAGAGCCCGCACACACGCAGCGCGTTTTGTAACATTTGCGCCGTCCACTCATCATACGAGGCGTAGCCCGTCCATTTTGGAGAGTTCGTATCGTATATATAATACATATACAAGCCCTTTGCGGCCATGGGCGCAAAATACATTTCGCTTACGCCTGTACCATACGCGCGCGACGGCACCTGTGCGAGCTCGTATATACCGTCCGTATAGACCATCGCAATGGAGGGATTAGCTCCCCTGTAAGCAGTCCCGCTTTGCGCATCCTTCCGGGCAGCCGCCACGGGCTTTACCGTACAACTGCTCGTCAACCGCGCAAAGGCGTTGATATCGATATTTCCCGCTATATAGTGGGTGCTGAGTATGTTACCCTCCTTATCGCAAACGACGCCGGCTTGCTCATAATCATCGACGATATACAATAGCCCAAAGAAGTATCCGCCGCCATCCATATAGCCGCTGTTCAGGCTATATTGCACCTTGAAGGCATGGTCTATTACAATAAAGTTGGCGTAATCCGAATATGCTTCGGCGTGCCGCTGCATCATGCCCTTCACCTCGTCGTCAAGGCCGCTGAACTCCAGCCGCCGCGCGATGTTTTGCAGCGATTCGTTGCGTGTGTTTTCAAACGCGCGCGCCTTGTTATAGTAGCCTCTACTGACAACGCCCGCCGCAACCGCCGACGCGAACGCCACGCAGGCGGTAAGCAGCGCCATGAAACGCGAAATTTTTTGTATAAGCTGCTTTTTCGTTCCCGCCTTTTTATGGGTGTCTGTTTTTTTCATACTTTCCTCCATTTTTAAGATACAATGCCTGCAACCGCGCAGGCTCATTTCTGTACGCGCGCATGAGCCCGTTACGCACCGTTCGCTTTCACACTTTCTTCTCCCACCTTGCATTGCGTATTTTGATCGATCCGCGCTCCAAAGCGCTCAAGCAGGGGCGCCGTCAACAGCGCCGCCGCCGACAAAAACCCGCACGCCGCAAACAACGCCCGCCTTAAAGTGTCGCCGCCGCGCAACGCGTCAAGTCCCGCAAGCAGCATCAGCGTTAACATCGGCGCGCCCACCACCACCATCACCAACGCCTCACGCCGCTTTTTGCGCCGCATGGAAAGCCTGGACGCCCCCGCCGCAATGGCCGGCGCAAGCGGTATGAGCGCCTCGCGCGCCTTCTCATGGGTGATGGGCCGCGTTTGCCCGGCGTCCGCACGCAGCAACGCCTCGATATCCTGCCAGGCTTCGGTATACGGCAGCGTTTTTATATACTTTTGCTTCACGTTTTGCCCGCCTCCTCTGCATATTTACGCATGCGTTCTTTTGCTTCATGCAATCGCCATTTCACCCTGGCCTCGCCCACTCCGAGCGCCGCCGCAATGGCCTTGTACTCCAAATCCAAATAATAGCGCATCACCATCATGGCGCGCTCTTCCCGCGATAGCGCCAGTAACAACCTTTGCGCCTCGTCGCGTAGTTCAGCGCCGCGCACGGCGTCGCGCCGATCCGCGACACGGGCGAGCAGCTCATCCCGCACCGGTACGGGCTTGTGCTTTCGTGTATAATCCACAAACAGGTTGTAGCTGATGCGGAATACCCACGACTGAAACGACCCCGGCCCAACCCTGTATTTGTGCAGGTTTTCAATGACGCGCACCATCACCGCCTGGGTGAGATCCTGCGCTTCCTGCGTGCCGCGCAGCAGTTTGATGTTAAAGCGGTACACAAGGGGGTAGATGTTTTGCAGCAAAAGCTCCAGCGCCGCGCGGTCGCCGTCCATCGCGATCCGTGACAAAGCCTCCAAATCCAATAACATCCCCCCTTACACCTTAAAAAAATACGGCAAGCCGAATATTTTTCCGCCAACACATCCCGTCAAAAGGAAGCGCCCCGGCACCTTGCAAGAATAACGCTGCGTAAAGCCATAAAGTTGGCCTTACGGAAAACTTTTTATGATATAATCACAGTAAAAAGAAAGGAAACCGCGAAATGGATAACACGGCATTGTTCAAGCTGGGATATGGCCTTTATGTACTGACGGCGCGATATAACGGGAAAGATAACGGATGTATTATCAATACGGCCTTGCAGGTGACAAGCGCCTCTCCTCCCGTTGGCGTTATTACCGTTAACAAACAAAACCATACCCATGACATGATAGCACAATCAGGAAAGTTCAATATTTCAACGCTGACGACGCTGACGCCCTTCGAAATATTTAAGCATTTTGGCTTTCAATCCGGCAAAACGGTCGATAAATTCGCCGGCTATAAGGATTTTGAGAGAAGCGAAAACGGCATTATCTATTTATCGAAGTACGCGAACGCCTGCCTGTCTTTTGAGGTAACGGATACCATTGATTTCGGATCACATACGATGTTCAGAGGCGACATAGTGGATGGAAACGTCTTGAGCGGCGATGAAAGCGTTACCTACGCGTATTACCAGCGACATATTAAACCCCGGCCGCAGCCTGTTCAGAAAAAGGGCTATCGCTGTAATATTTGCGGGTATGTTTATGAGGGCGAAGAATTGCCGGAGGATTTCATTTGTCCGCTTTGTAAGCACGGCGCAAGTGATTTTGTGAAAATAAATTGATGGGGCGTAAAGCCGCCGCCCATGCCGGGCGCACCCAAAAATGCCGCTTCGGCGAACACGCCCGAAGCGGCATTGGCTTTTTGCCTGTCAGCCGACGGCCCCGGCGCCCCGTTTGAGCGCTTCGCGGTTAACGGGTATCAGGTTCGCCTTCTTTTCGCCCAGCTTATGCAATAGCGCGTCCAGCACGCCTTCCATGTCTACGCACCTGGTTTTTTCAAGGTACGCGCCCAGCATTACCATATTGGCCACCTTGCCGTTGCCCAGTTCTTCAGCGATCTCGTTACAGGGCACATAGTATGCCCGTATATCCTCACGCTGGGCCTTGCGGTCGATGATGGAGCTGTTGATGAACAGCATGCCGCCAGGCTGCACCGCGCTTTCAAATTTATCCAGCGAGGGCCGGTTCATGGCTACCACCGCCGTAGCCTTGCTGACCACCGGCGAGCCTATGGGTTCGTCGGATATATTGACGCTGCAGTTGGCCGTGCCACCGCGCATCTCGGGGCCGTAGGCCGGCAACCAGGATACGTATTTGCCTTCCAGCATACCCGCGTACGCCAGCAACTGCCCCATCAACAGCACGCCCTGCCCGCCAAATCCCGCAAACAAATTTTGCTCTAACATACTCAAACCTCCTTATATACGCCCAAGGGGTAGTAGGGTAACATGGCCTCCTCCAGCCAATCCATGGACTCTACGGGCGATTTTCCCCAGTTGGTGGGGCAGGTGGAAAGCACCTCGACCAAAGAAAAGCCCTTTCGGTTTACCTGCGCGCCAAACGCCTTTTGGATGGCTTTTTTGGTTTTGATGATGTTGGCCGTGGAGTTTACCGCCGTGCGCTCGATATAGGCCGAACCCTCGATGGTCGCCAAAAGCTCCGACATGCGTATGGGGCTGCCGCAAAGTTCTTTATCGCGGCCATAGGGCGATGTGGTGGTCTTTTGCCCCAGCAGCGTGGTGGGCGCCATTTGCCCGCCTGTCATGCCGTAGATGGCATTGTTGATGAATATGACGGATATCTTTTCGCCGCGGTGCGCGGCCTGCACGATTTCGGCGGTACCGATGGATGCCAGGTCGCCATCGCCTTGATAGGTAAACACCAGGCTGTCGGGCCCCAGCACGCGCTTCGCGCCTGTGGCTACCGCCGGCGCGCGTCCATGCGCCGCCTCCTGTATATCCACATTAAAATAGCGGTAGGCAAACACCGCGCAACCCACGGGCGCTACGCCCACGGTTTTTTCCTGCAGACCCATCTCTTCTATTACTTCCGCCACGAGCCTGTGCACAATGCCATGCCCGCAGCCGGGACAATAGTGCATGACGGTATCGGTAAGCGCTTCCGTCTTCTTAAATACGACAGCCATTGCTCAAGCCCCCCTCATTGCCAATACTTTTTCGGCGATCTCTTCCGCCGTGGGCACACGGCTGCCCGCATGGCCCAAAAACGCGATCTCCCTTTCACCGTTTACCGCAAGGCGCACATCCTCTATCATCTGGCCGGCGCTTATCTCCACGCAGAGGGCCATCTTCACGCCCGGCGCGCACATGGCGTCATGCACCGCTTTTGCCGGGAAAGGCCATACCGTAATCGGCCGCACAAGCCCCGCTTTTACGCCCTGCTTTTGCAACTGCGCGATGGCGGTTTTGCATATGCGCGCAACCGTGCCATACGCGCAGAGTATAAACTCCGCGCCGTCGGTGTTGTAGCATTCCACGAGCGTTTCGTCCTTTTCTATCTGGCGGTAACGCGCCTGCAACCGCTCGGTCATCTCTTCGAGATCTTCCACTTCAATGTAGAGCGAATTGACTACGGCGCGCGCTCTTTCGCCCTTCTTCCAGCCGGTGGTAGCCCAATCCTTTTTAGGGGCGTTGCCGGTGTTTTCTTTAATTTCCACGGGCTCCATCATCTGGCCGATGATGCCGTCCGCCAGCACCATAACCGGGGTGCGGTATTTGTCGGCGACATCAAAGGCCGTTTGCATCAGGTCGATAGCCTCCTGCACGGATGCCGGCGCATACGCGATCATGTGGTAATCGCCATGCCCGCCGCCCTTTGTCGTTTGAAAATAATCGCCCTGCGAAGCCTGTATGGAGCCAAGTCCCGGGCCGCCGCGCATCATGTTTACGATGACGCAGGGTAGCTCCGCGCCCGCTATGTAGGATATACCCTCCATCTTGAGGCTGATGCCCGGACTGGAGGACGACGTCATCACCCTTGCGCCGGCGCCCGCCGCGCCATACACCATATTGATCGCCGCAACCTCGCTCTCGGCCTGCAAAAAGCAGCCGCCGATTTTGGGCATGCGCGCGGACATATATTCGGGTATATCGTTTTGGGGCGTGATCGGGTAACCGAAGAAGTAACGGCACCCCGCCTGTATGGCCGCTTCAGCTATCGCTTCGCAGCCCTTCATAAGATTCTTAGCCATACACTCTTCCTCCTTTACCTTTCTACCTGGATGACGACATCCGGGCACGTGCGCGCGCACGCGGCGCATGCGATGCACGCTTCGGGCTCCGTCACCTCAGCCGGGTGATAGCCCTTGGAGTTCAGCTTTGTTTTGGACAGCTGCATGATCTTTTTTGGGCAAGCCCGCACGCAGAGCCCGCAACCCTTACAACGCTCTTCGTTGATGGTTACCTTGGCCATCGCTACTTTACCTCGCTTTCTTAAAGAGCCACTTCACTGGCTTATCTTTACCTGTATTTAAATGCCGTATCGGGTGAAGTTATCCCAATCACGGTGCATATAGGTCGTAATTTGCAGAACCTGGCCGATATAGCGCGCATCCGGCTTCCCGTCTAAAAATTCCCGCAACGGCGCCGCCCTCCCGGCGGTATACAAAACGGGGATACCCGTTGTGTCTGCGACCCGCTTTAATACGTCGTACCCCAGGCGCAAATCCTCTGCGGTGGTTTCGGTGGACAGGTTGCCGTTGTTGATAAACCCGTTAATGGAAAGCCTGGAGCGGAGTTGAATCTTTGAAAGCATATCCAGTACAAGTTCCGCTGTGGCGGAAAACGGTCTTCGCGGGTTGACAACGCAGAGCACCTGCAACTGACCGGCCTCCAACTGACCGGCCTCTATAGCCTCAAAATTGGGCTTGTATTGGCCGAGCGCCGTCGCGCCCGCAGGGTCGCCGCCCACATCAAACACCACAACATCGCTTTTATCTATAAATACCGAGTAAATATCCGGCGGCAGCGAGGGAACATCCACCGTCGCATACGCGAAGTTGGGATGCAACAGCTTGATGCCTGCGGCTTCGATCTCTTTTTTGCGCTCCGCCAGACGGAAATAGGGGTTGATCACATCCAAATCAACCATCACAACTTTTTTATTTCGCTTTGCGGCGTCCAGGGCTATATGAAGCGATATCTCCGTTTTGCCGCTACCGAAGTTGCCTATCAGCACATAAAATTGTTTCATAGGTATCAGAACCTCCACGCCCGCAGATCGTTAAAAACAGGCGGGTTCGGATTGGCGTACTATGCTTAAGCACAGCGTGCATATGCGTAACCCCGCAGCTATCTCTATTATACATGAAAAAAGCCGCATTAGAAGGATTATAAATAATATATTCTTGTAAAATGACCGCCAAAACACAGACCGGGATGTGCCGGCCGTTATGTTGACGGACGCGTTATTCGATGGCGACCGTTACCGTGCCTACGCTGAGCACGGTAATCAACTCCAGCGTAGTTTCATCATCGCCAAGGTAGATGCTCACAGGCAGTTTCCACACGCCTTCTTTCAGGCCGTTGAGATCCACAAACGCCTCCACATCCTTGCGCTCCAGCAGGTATACGAGGCTCACCCGGCCCTCCACCGTGATATCCACCGTTGTTTCGCTCAGCGCGGCGCCAAGCTTGCGGCCAAGGTTGATAGGCTGTATCTCGATGGCGTCAAAGCTCTTCCTGTCGGTTTTTTCGCGGATATCCACGAACACCTCGGCCTCTTCGATGTTGTTGAGCACCGTTACGCCCTCGGGTATAGTAAGCGCGCGCTTTTCATGCAGGCTCTCTTTTCTGCCCGCCAGCTCAATTCCCTCCACCGTGATGGAGTTTATCGTTTCCAGTACGGCCGCGTCGCCTATGATATCCACCGTGGCGGGCGTCGCCGTGACCTCACAAAGCTCGTAATTGGCAGCCAGCGTGTCCGCGCCCTTGAGCGTGCTCACTACATCCACCGGCACCGTTTTGCGCGGGTAAACGCGCAATGTCACCGTAACGGTGGGCAATCCGCCTATGAACAGAGAACTGTCCACCTCGGCGCCGTCGGCATCCAGCAGTATGACGTTGATGGCGTCGATTACGCTTTGCGTGCGGCCGTTCAGCTCTACATAGCATACGGCGCGCGTTACGCGCGAAGCGTCCTGCGCGGGGCCCCTGATCTCCAGCGAAGAGTAATTCAACCGGATATTTGATTGATCCGCCCAATATCCGTCGGGCAGCGCGCCCTGCATCACAGGCTCCACCGGCACGCTTTTTGTCATGAGCTTGTCGATCTCCATCTCGATATAGCCGGGCGTAATGCTGTCGATGTTATAGCCCGATACGCGCACGGGCAATTTATACACCTTGGGCACCGTGCAGGTGTTCAGGTTGATAACGGCGTTTAAGCTGTCGCGCGTTAAATCCTTATAGTTGGTGATCGGGATATTGACGCCCACGGTAACGCCGGTGAGCTGTTCGGGCACGTTGCCGCGCACGACAAGCTCGCGGCTATGCAGCTCATATTCGCCGGAAAAGCTGAGCGGCACGTTTTCAAGCACCTTTACGCGCATGGGGTTTTGGGTGGTCAATATAGTGCCCCATATGATAATACCGACTAAAAGCGCAACAATTTTAAAGCCCGCATGATCCAAAAATATTTTTTTCAGTATAGCGCTCGCGTTGTTATTGCTGCCGCTCTTGTTTTGCATACTTGCTCCTCCATTTGTTAAACAGGGGCGTCGGCCGCTCTTTTAAGTATATCCCTTCCAATAAATTCGTAAGGGATTTGTTGTCG
>JAISXK010000036.1 GCA_031270585.1 Clostridiales bacterium
TATTCAGCATATACGCTACTGATAAACAATATCAATCGTCTACAATTGTGTATATTTGGCTTGGCGGCCTTTGCCTGCAAGTTTAAATGAATAGCAAGGGGATAGTTCCTCGCTCTCGATCACTTTGTATAGCTCATATAACCGTGGCAAGAATTCTTCCCAGTTTCCAACCTCCTCCGAGCCGTGTTTTGCCCAGATCATCCCGCTATCGATATCGTTTTCATTGCCCCGGTTCATGCCGGAGGACATACCTACAACGCCATCGTCCGAACTTTGCCATTGATGGACACGCCAAGTCGTTGCGGGGAAATCCGGGTCTTTTTCGTTAATCCGTCCCATCATATCTCCTGCAGTAATGACCACATGATCATATTTGATGATATCCCGCACGTCATCGGGCACGTTTTCCAAGGCATCCATTCGAATGTAAAGCTCCATCACCTTTCCGTCACCCCATTTTTGCGGTGCGATGTGGATGGAATTGATAGGGCTTTTTAAATCTACAACGCCGCGCCCTTTCATCCATGTCAGCCCCAAATGCTGATTCGGATGCCATAACAGATCGCCTTTTTCCATATTGCACCAAAACCAGTCGAGCATTTTTGATGTTACGCCCTCCAGCGACCAATCGATATGCGTCCAATTATTTTCGTCATGCCATATGTTTGAACTCACAGCTTGTTCCTCCATATTCTCTTCCACGCCCAAGGTGAAAAGTCAAGCGCTCATGAAATAGCTGAAATAGCTTGGCTTTTAACCAACCTGTCGTTAACTTTTTTTCAAATGATTCTCTGCGTCAATATTCGCCGGGCTTGAAAGTCTCTTGGATTTCAATTAAGATGCCGTCCGGGTCATAGATGTATATCACACGACATCCGTCGGGCTTTTCGGTAAGTTCTTTTGGCCAGGTGTGATCTTTCACCATGAATTTAACACCTTTGTCCTCGAGATATTTTGTGAGGGGCACCAGCTGCCCATCTTCTACGTAAAGGCAAAGATGCTTCGTGCCGAGAGTACCTAGATAGTCCTTCATATCGAAGGGCTTTAGCGGTTCTTTTGTAATCGGGCTACATGCATACTCGTATAACTCAATATAGTGATTGTTGTGTTTTAGCCACCCCATAGGAATATCGCCCTGTCCTGGCAGAGGGAATACGTTCTTGTACATGAATTCATATCCAAGCATTTCTTTATACCATTTTGCACTTGCTTCCATATTGGAAACGAAGATCCCCACATGGTGGTATTTGAGATCAAAAGGGAATTTGCTTGCCATAGCATTGGCCTCCTTTGGATAAAATGTGTTCGTTAGAGTACTCTTGTTAAAGTATAAACACAAAACGGTAATGCGTCTAATGCCGATTATTTGTCAAATCATAACTGATTTGATATAATAATGATCAATTGAAACAGAGCATGATGCGTTGAACCCCATCCAAAACAGCAGCGAGAGGGCATCTATGAATGACATACAAATCACAGATTTTCTTGCCGTGTGCGAATATGCCAGTTTTACAAAAGCAGCGGAAGCGCTTCATGTATCCCAGCCCGCAGTGAGCCGCCAGATAGCCGCTCTGGAAAAGGAGCTAGGCGTAGCGCTATTTGTTCGCACAGAGCGAAAGGCCAAGCTTTCAGAGGCGGGGAAGATTTACTACGCATTTTTCCGGCGATGTAATGCTGAATTCGTAGAAATCACTCATCACGTAAAAACACTTCTCGCATCCCACCACAACAGCCTGAAGCTTGGCATCCCACACAATTGGGATTTTTCTAAAAATATGCCGCAAATCATCAAACGTTATCAGGAGAATTATCCGTCTCTTGATATCAGTATGGAAACGCATGGATTTCGCGACTTGCTCATCAAATTAGGCGCACACGACCTTGACGCGGTATTAACGGTCGATGCCGCGATCAAAAACCAAGGCTTTCACATCCAACGGATTGCACAAACGCAAAGAGCGCTTCTATATTCCGTTAATCATCCGCTTGCGGGGCTAATTAGCCCCACGCTGGCAGATTTCCGTCAAGAGACGTTTTTTATACCAGAGGCATTTGAAGGTGTGGTCGAACATGTTTATTCCTTCTGTGCCCCATATGGATTCAAGCCAAATGTGAAAAGTGTGCCGAATTATGAATCCGCAATCACAATGGTCGCCAATGGCTTAGGTGTATTTTTTGCTGACTGCTGGTGCCGGGAACTTGCCAACGCTTCGTTTCTCCATATCAAGATGAGTTCATTCCATGATGTTTGCCTCGTATATAAAAAAGACATGCGTGACTCCTTGTTTCTGTCGTTGATTGGCGATATTGTAACCAGCATGGTCAGCTTCGCGTCCTGCCCCGCCCTCGTGTCTTTTTCAAGGACGAACACGCCGTCAACGGAACCGACCAAACCCATGCTTCCCGACAGGGTGTTCAGCGGGTCGTCGTCTTTCAGCTTCCGCGTGTGGTGAATGAGAAGCAGTGTCAGTTTGTGCTTGTCGGTTATCTCATGCAGGGCGGTCATGTCGCGGTAGTCGCTAGGCATAGATGTTCTTGTCGACCTCCGTGGGCTACAATCTATTCCGGCTGCATTGTAAGATACAGAGCGGGCGAATCAGGCAAATTCTTTTTCAGAAGCAAATCGCATGAAAATCAGCACAAGTAATACTCAATTCTATCAGGGAGTCATCGACTTCTTGGTTGGTGTTTCATGAAGGCCGAATCTATCCACATTTTCTCCTATTTGAACATGAGAAGAGAGGCCATCCGTCTACGATTCTCACAAATCGTTTCTGGACAGCCCGCTCTATTTATGCAATTGGCCACAAGGCGCTGTTTCCTTGGGCGTCTATAGCTACGATCACGGGCATACCCGCAAGCGTAACGCGTCGCACAGCCTCCGCTTCTAAATCCGCAAAGGCGATTACTTCCGCCGCCACAATATGTGATGAAAGCAATATGGCGGCGCCGCCGGTGGCTGCGAAATATACCGCCCGCCCGCGCATGGCATGAACCACCTCGGGCGCGCGCGCGCCCTTGCCGATCATGGCGGATAGCCCCGCTTCGATCAATGCGGGGGTATACGCATCCACCCGTCCGCTTGTGGTGGGCCCGCAGGGCCCTATCACTTCGCCCGGCGCCGCAGGACAAGGCCCTGCGTAATAGATGCATGCGCCGGAAAGCGAAAAAGGCAAATCCGCGCCTGTTTGCAGCATGGCATAAAGCCGCTTATGGGCGGCGTCGCGCGCGATAACGGCTTCCCCATAAAGTGTCACGGTCTCTCCGGCGTGAAGTATAGCGATATCACGCGCCGACAAAGGCAATTGTATTTGTTTCATATCTTACCTTCTTAAATGACGGCGCCCGCATGCCGCGCGCAGTGACACTGCACGTTCACAGCCACGGGCAGACCCGCCAAATGCGTGGGCATTTCGCCTATCAGCACAGCGAGCGCGGTAGTGCGCCCGCCAAAGCCCATGGGCCCAATACCAAGCGCATTTACGCGGCGCAGCGCCTCTTTTTCCAGCCGGCGCAACGTTGGCGTTGAAGCTTTGCTGCCGCAGGCACGCAAAAGCTGGCGTTTGGCCAGTATGGCGGCGCCTTCCATGGTGCCGCCTACGCCCACGCCCAATATCACGGGCGGGCAGGCGTTGGCGGCTCCCAGGCGGGCGGTTTGCGTGATGCTCTCCAATATGCCATCCTCGCCTTCTGCGGGTTTAAGCATGAAAAGTCTGCTCATATTTTCACTGCCAAAGCCTTTTGGCGTCACATGGATGGAAACCCGGTCGCCGGGCACCATGCGCATATGCAGTATGGCCGGCGTATTGTCGCCCGTGTTTTCGCGCGCGATGGCGCTCAATACCGACTTGCGCAAATACGCCTTCCGATAGGCCTCGGCCACGCCAAGGTTCACGGCGTCTATCAGGCTACCGTCCACATGCACATCCTGCCCGATGTCGATAAATACCACGGCAAGGCCGGTATCCTGACAACAAGGCCGCCTGGCGGCGCGGGCCAAGGCTTCGTTTTCTATAATCTGCGCCAGCACTGCGTGCGCGGCGCCGGTTTCTATATCCTTTGCGGCGTGAAGTGCAAAAAGCACGTCATCCGGCAGACGGCAAACGGCGTCTATCACGAGACCGCAAACCGTTTCGGCAACCTTAGATGCGGGAAGTATCCGTATAGCACCCATCGTCTTCATACCCCATCTCTTTATAACAGCCGCGCTGCTGGATTAAGCTTAAAAAGCGCGATGGCCTTTTCAATATAAAAGCTAACTTCTATCAAGCCGCATGCGTTAACCGCTATTTTTTAATGGCCTTGCGCGATTTTTCTATGCGATCCCAAATTCTGTCGATTTCGTGCAGCGTATCCTCCAGGCTGTCAAGTTCCTGCGAGAGACGATCCACCTCCCGGCTGATCTCCTGCGGGGTGCGTATATTCGCGGGTATGGCCTCTATAATCTCCTCCAACTGGTTTTCCGCCACGGGTTCGCAAGCCAAGTCCGCACGGCGGTTATGACGCTTGATAAGCCCCTTTATCTGCGCCTTTGTCAGGCCCAGCATCTCGCCTATCTGCGCGTTGGTTTTACCCTGTTCCTTGAGGGCAAACACTTCGCACTCCAGATGCTTCATCTTTGTATATTCCCGTACCATAGGCCCTCCTTTGCCAATTGTTTCGGGGCATAGCGTATAAATCCTTTCGTCATGCGCCTGAAAAGATATGGCGCATCATATTTTAAAAGCAACACTATGCCTGCCGCCGCCACGTCGCCGGCATGAACAACAGCAAAAGGGGGAAGATTTCCAGACGGCCCAGCAGCATAATAAACGAAAACACCACCTTGGAAAACGCGGTGAAGAAGCCAAAATTGCCGGTAGGGCCAACCAAATCCAACCCGGGGCCAGCGTTGCTGATGCAGGTAATCACGCTGGTGACGGTTGTTTCCAGCGAGCTGTTATCAAGAGAAATCAAGAGCATAGCGACGACCACTATAAATATATACGCCGCGATGTATGCGTGCACGCCGCTTACCACATCGTCGGGTACGGTTTTGTCATCCATGCGCACGGGGCGTAGCGCGCGCGGACGCAGCATGCGCTGCAGGTGGCTTTTTAACGATTTATATAATATCACAACGCGTGAAATCTTCAACCCGCCCGCCGTGGAGCCTGCGCAAGCGCCTATGATCATCAACAGCAACAACGAGTACCTTGCCAGTTGCGGCCATACGTTAAAATCTGCGATGGCAAAGCCCGTGGTGGTCATGATGGAAACCACATGAAAACCGCTGTAACGCAGTGCCCGAAAGAAGTTGCCGTCATACAGCGGCATGATATCAAGCGCGATCAGCAGCATAAACGCAACAACCATGGCAATATATATCCTAAGCTCGGTATTGCGTATGATAAGCCCAAACTGCCGCAGCACCGCCAGATAGTAAAGCCCGAAATTCACGCCGAACAGCAGCATAAACGCCAGCGTTACCATTTCAATATACACACTGTTATAGGCGCCTATGCTGGCGTTTTTAATGCAAAAACCGCCCGTGCCCGCCGTGGCGAAGGCGTTTGTCACACTATCAAACAGCGGCATACCGCCGCATAGCAACAACACAATTTGCAGCGCCGTAAGCGCGATATAAAAAAAATAAAGTATCCGCGCGGTATCGCGTAGCGTGGGCGTAAGCTTGCCCACCGTTGGGCCGGGGCTTTCCGCGCGCATCATAAAAAACGCCTCGCCGCTGCCTTTGGAAAGCGAGGAGAGCGCCAGCACCAGCACCAGCACGCCCATGCCGCCGATCCAGTGCGTAAAGCTGCGCCAATAGAGCATGCCGCGCGACAGGCTTTCTATATCCGATAATATGGTGGCGCCCGTGGTGCTAAAGCCCGATACCGTTTCAAACAGCGCATCCGCGAAGTTGGGTATAGCGCCGCTGATAAAAAACGGCAACGCGCCAAAAAGCGATATCAGCACCCACCCCAACGCCACTATGATAAAGCCCTCGCGGGGCTGTATGCCTCTTTCGCGCTTTACGCGCATAAGTATAAGCCCTATGATGAGAAGCGCCGCCGCGACGAAAACAAAGGCCCTGATAGACTCGATCTCGCCATTATAGATGGATATACCGATCGCCGGAACCATGCACAGCCCCAGGAGCGCCAGCAGGTACCCCATATATACGGTGATGGTTTTGATGTTCATATTTAATCCTTCATGCGGTAAATGCCGTCCACAAATATATCCTTGATATCCGATACTCCCATGGATGCCGCCACGATAACGACCACAGTATCGCCCTTTTGCATATAGTCGCCACCCTTTGGTATGATCACCTTGCGCGCGCGTATGATGGCAGCGATGAGTATATTGGGCTTCAGCCTAAGCTCCTGCAGGGATACATGCAGGTAAGATGCTTCGCAATCATACTGTATAAAGAACTCTATGGCCTCCGCCTCGCCATCCATAATGCGGTACAGCGTAACGATGGAGCCGCCCGACGTATTGCCGATCGCGCGCACATAGCTTATGATCTCATCGGCGGTCAACTGCTTGGGACTCACAATGGTATCGATCCCCTTTTCCTCAAACACGGCGGTATATTCCGTGCGGTTGATCTTTGTGATGGTTTTGGGTACGCCCATAAAGTTACCAAACATGGATATGATCAGATTTTCCTCATCCATATCCGTCAGCGTCACCAGCGCGCCGGTACTCTCCAGCCCTTCCGCCAGCAAAAGATCCTGCGCCGTCCCGTCGCCGTTGATCACCATGGCGTCGGGTATCAGTTCGCAAAGCCTTTCGCAGCGTTCGCGGCTTTTTTCTATAATGGTAATCTGCACGCGCGCGCGCGCCAGCAACAGGGCTAGGTATACCGATATGCGTCCCCCGCCGATGATCATCACGCTTTGGGTGGCGTGGTTATCCACATGGAGTAGCCGCAAAAGTTTTGCAAGCTCGGTGGCGTCCGCCGCGATGGTTATTTTATCTCCCTCCATCAGCCGAAAACTGCCCGACGGTATGGTGACATCGCCCCCCCTGTCCACCGTGCAAACCAGCGCGTTTAATTGTCCGAAGCCCAGTTTGTTCATCTCAAGCAACTGCTTGCCTGCGAGCATGTTCTCATCCTTCAGCTTGAGCTCCACAAGCTCCACACGGCCTTTGGCAAAGCTGTCGCGCTTTAAAAACGAAGGGTATTGCAAAAGGCGGAAAATCTCCTTCGCCGCCGTGCGCTCGGGATTGATATGTAGCGATAGGCCCAGTTCTTCTTTTAAGAGCCGCAGGTTTTGGTCATATTCGGGGTTGCGCACCCGCGCTATGGTGTTTTTGCAGCCCAGCTTGCGCGCGGTCATACAACATAAAAGGTTCACCTCATCGCGCGAGGTGGCCGCGATCAATATATCGCTTATGGGCACGTCCGCCTCACGCTGCACATCCACGTTCGCGCCGTTTCCCTCTACGACGGCCACATCCAGCGCTTCCTGTGATTTTTTTAATACGTTGGGGTTGTTGTCTATCACGACAACATCATGCCCTTCGTTCGCCAGCTCGTGCGTAAGCGCGTAGCCAACCTTGCCATCGCCAACGATCACGATTTTCATATCGCGCCTTTCCGTCCAAAGCACCGCGCGCATACAAACCCTGACGGGTTTGGTACGCCCCCGGCCTTAACCTTGTTACTCCATGCCCTGTCACGTCAGGCATATCACGCCAAGCATATTATGCATGGTAAGTTTATCAAAAGCCTCAGCAACGCGCAATAACAATTCCGTGCCTGAAAATGTTTTAGACAACCTTTCAAATAAAGCTTCACGCAAACAATCATGCGGCCACGGCTTACCGCGTGCGGCCGCCGCGCACGATGCTTATCGGCCTTTTCTTTTTTTGACTACGCCGTCGTCAATCACAACCTGCCCGGGCGGATCAAGCAGCGACGCGGGGTTGCTTAGCAGCTTGCGCAAATATTTCATGGACGCCGCGTAATAGTGCCCGTCACAGATGCGTTCATCGGTAACAAATTTGAGGCCGATAAACCTGCGCGCATCTTTTTCGCCTGTGGCGGAAACCGCGTGCCCACGCACCTTATTGCCCATGGCCACAAATACGCTGCACGTACCAAACTCATACAGGTGGTGGTAAATAGGGCCGATACCCAACGAGCCCATATTGGTGAGGAACATACTGCAATGCCAGGGACTTGCCCTGTTGATTGCCTTGGGCAGCAGGCCAACCTTATCGAGGTTGTGCAGCATAAACGCCACAAAGCGCATGACAAACGAAGGCAGCACACGCATAAAACGGCTGAGCCTGTCAGAGCCGTTGAGCGCGCCTTCCGGCGTATTTTCTTCCAGTATGGCGGTCATCTTCTTTACAACGTCATAAAGCGTATCCGCAGGATCAAATTGAGGTTTTACCAGAGTTTCCTCACCCTTATCGGTGACAGAGCGTTTGATTACCAGCGATATATTGATGTGGTTGCGCGCATAGATCTTGTTCCACACCACGAAACGGTTGAGATATGGCCGCGCCGCGATCATGCGCACCATGCAGGCGATGATCACATGCATCAGAGTCAAATCCGGCATATCATCCTTATGCGCGCGGATGAAGCGCTCCACGCTTTCCAGCGGAATATTCTCCTCGAAAAAATTCTGGCTGTCTATACGTGTGCGCAGTATAAACGGTATGACGCCAAACACGGCGTCAACGTTGCGCACGCGCCAACCGTCGTAACGATCAAAAACACCCCTGCGAACTGTTTTTTGCAAAACAACACCCCCCGCCTCCCGTTCAGTATAAAGGCCGGCGCGGATAAGGTCAACGCAAAGTTGTGACGCAAAAAATACTTTTTTATATTGCGCAAACAGGGCGGGCAATTGTACAATGATACATCATAACAAATAAAGGGAGCAACCATGAACCGTGCAATCGTTACCGTGCTGGGGCGCGATAAGGTGGGCATTATCGCCACTGTAAGCGGCAGACTCAGCGAGCTGAACATAAATATACTCGACATTACGCAAACAGTTATGGATGAAAACATATTTGTTATGCTCATGCTGGTGGATATCAGCAAAAAAACGCTCAGTTTCCACGAGGTGAAGGAAGCGTTAAGGCAATTGGGCGAGGCGCATGGCGTATCGGTTCGCATACAGAGCGAAGAGATATTTGACTCCATGCATAAGGTATAACGCCATGCCGATACTCAATACCAGCGAAATATTAGAAACCATACGCATGATTGACAGGGAAAACTTGGATATCCGCACCATCACCATGGGGATATCGCTGCTTGATTGCGCGTGCGATGATATCAGGGCGCTTGCCCTGCGCGTATATGATCGCGTCTGTACCCGCGCGGAACATTTGGTGCGCGTGGGCTGCGAGATTGAAGACCGCTATGGCATACCCATCGTAAACAAACGGGTTTCCGTTACGCCCGTATCGCTGGTGGCAGGCGGCACAAACGCCGCCAGTTACGTACCCGTCGCGCAGGCGATGGATCGCGCCGCGCATACGCTGGGCATTGACTTTATAGGAGGGTTCTCGGCGTTGGTGCACAAGGGCATCGCAAAAGCCGACGCGGTGCTGATAAAAAGCATACCCGAGGCGTTGGCTCAAACCCAATACGTATGTGCCAGCGTCAACATAGGATCCACCCGCGCGGGCATCAATATGGATGCCGTAAAAATCATGGGGGTATGCATCAAGGAAGCTGCAGAGAAGACGGCAAAAAGCGGCGGCATAGGCGCGGCAAAGCTTGTGGCGTTTTGTAACGCGGTGGAGGATAACCCGTTTATGGCGGGCGCTTTCCACGGGCCGGGCGAGGCGGATTGTGTGATCAATGTGGGCGTATCGGGGCCGGGCGTGGTAAAAAGCGCGCTTGCCCGCCTGCAGGGCGCACCCTTTGACGTTGTGGCCGAAACCATCAAAAAAACAGCCTTTCGCGTTACGCGCATGGGCCAGTTGGTGGCGCGCGAAGCTTCGCGGCGGTTGAACGTACCTTTTGGCATTGTGGATTTATCCCTGGCGCCAACGCCCGCGATGGGCGATTCCGTGGCGCATATATTAACGGAGATGGGGCTGGAATACGCGGGCGCGCCGGGCAGCACGGCGGCGCTGGCGCTTTTAAACGACGCCGTGAAAAAGGGCGGCGTGATGGCGTCCGGGCATGTGGGGGGGCTTTCGGGCGCGTTCATACCCGTAAGCGAGGATGCGGGCATGATCGAAGCGGCGCAGGCAGGTGCCCTCACGCTGGAAAAATTGGAGGCTATGACCTGCGTATGCTCCGTAGGGCTTGACATGATCGCCATACCCGGCGACACCGGCGCCGCCACGATCGCCGGCATATTGGCGGATGAGGCGGCTATCGGCATGATCAACAACAAGACCACCGCAGTGCGCATCATCGCGGCGCCGGGCAAACGGGCGGGAGATATTGTTGAGTTTGGCGGTCTACTGGGGATAGCGCCGGTTATGCCGGTGAACACCTACTCGTGCGAGGCGTTTATTGCGCGCGGCGGGCGTATACCCGCGCCGATACATAGTTTGCGCAATTAACTCAATTATGCCTTGGAAAGTATGATTTCCACACCGGCGGACTGCGCCGCGCCCGCGATATCGGGCGGCAAGGATCTATCTGTGACCAGCACATCAATATCGGCAAGCGCCGCGAACGTAAACGGCAACGTCCGGCCTATTTTTGAGTGATCCATCAGCATAATCGTGCGCTGGGCCTTTTGTATTACCTTCTTTTTTAACTCGTGTTCGCTGGTCATGCCGGATGTAAACCCCGTGGCAAGCGAAAAGCCGGATGTCGCCATCACCGCCGTATCGATATTGACGGTGTTCAGCACGGCCTGCGCCTGCGGGCCCGAGCAGGAAAGCGTGTTGCCGCTGATTTGCCCGCCCACCATGATCACATTACAGTTGCGGTTTTTTGTCAGCTCTATGGCGGTATTCGCGCCGCTGGTGATGATGGTGTAATGATGGTTGCCCAGCATCTTCGCAAGGCCCATGATGGTGCTGCCCGCATCCATATAGATGGAAAGGCCGGGCTTCACAAAATCGAGTGCGGCACGCGCGATCAGGCGTTTTTGCTCTATATTTTCGTGTGCGCGCCGGCTATACACGCCCTCAACGCCGGGTTGTATGGAACTCATGGAAACTGCCCCGCCGCGGGTTCGGCGCAGGAAGCCCTCTTTCTCAAGTGCGTTGAGATCGCGCCAAAGCGTCATGCTGGAACAATCGCCCACCAGCGCAAGCAAAACCGCAATGGTCGCCTCGCCGTGAAATTCAATATATTCCCGTATCATGGCGCGTCTTTCCTTTTGCATATACACCTCTTCCATATCGTTCTACATATAGTTTACTGCAAATGTTTGAAAGCAACAACTATTTGTTAGATAAATGGTATAACGTACCATAATATTTTGTAATCATAACATAATTAGGATAAGTATCCGCTATTCCCCGCGACATAAAAGGGGCTGTCCAGAAATGGGCAGCCCCTTAACAAAAAAAAGAGTAACAAAAAAGCGGCACTTTCAGTAGAGAAAGGCCG
>JAISXK010000153.1 GCA_031270585.1 Clostridiales bacterium
CGTGAGTGGGGCCATTACATCGTATCAAATTTTGCCGTTTGATGAAACACAATTTCCCAGAAAGCAGGCCGGCCCGCATAACTCGCGGGTATGCTACGCGGCCAGTGCGGAAACGCCCGCTATTTCAGCAAAAAAGCTCTTTAAAAACCCTCTTGTTTCCTGGCTGTAAAAAGGGAACAGGTCGCTTGAAAGGCAGTCGTATAATTCTTTAAAATTTAAAAACGCGCCGCCTGTAAATGCAAAGCCGGTGCGAATAGGTATCATAACGCCTTCTTCATTCGTCTCGCCTATTAGTATGCTGCCCGGGTTGGCTTCCAGGGTTCTTATCATGCTGTCGACCCGATGAACGTGGTTACGAATAATAGTTGCCTCCTCACTTGTAATAAGACCTTCGTTGAGCAAGCGATTGATATGTCTGCTAAACCCCTCTAATGTGAGATCTTCCCAGGAAATTTTACGCAGAGCCTCCGCAAGCGCGGGCCGCAGCGGCTCCACCTCCTCAGTTTCCCCAATATTTTGATCCGCATATGCCGCTTCGCTTGTGTACATAGGGTACCATGTGTCTGATACTGATTGCGTCAATGAATCGGTAACGGCTACCTGCGCCGGTTTGCCGTTGCGCGAAGCTGTGTGGCTGATGGATTTAATCAAATTTACGCTGTTTGCGGTTATTGATGAAATATTCATAGATGCATCCTCCATTATATAATAACGCTTGTTTGTTATAGCGGGTTTTTTTTTAATATCATGAACAATGCTTCCCAGATAACGGGCCGGGCAGCACAAAACGCATGATCTCAACCTTCACCTCAGCCATTGCGTGAATATCGCGCGCACCTTATTCACATAAGTGCGCGAAATAAAAAGCTCATCTCCGTTTGACATGATAAACCTGCTTAAAGTAAGTGTATTTACGTGATCTTTATTTATCAGGAACGATCGGTGAATGCGCAAAAATATGTCGTCGGGCAAAATCTTTATCAAAGCGTCCATAGAACTGGTTATTTTCAATTTTTCCTTTGCGGTGTGGATTGTTATGTTCGTACAGTTTTCCTTTCCGCCTATATCGCTATACGCACAAGCACCTTGTTGGCCGTTTCGTTAAACATCAAGTCCGTCGCCAGGTGATCCACAATGGCAAGCCCCCTGCCGCGCTCCGCAAAGGTATCCGCCAGCGTGATGCCGGGTATAAATCCCCCGCCAGAATCCGCCACCAATATGTGCAGCATATGGTCGATGTCGCACATGGCGGAATACAATTCTACCGGGTGCTTCCCGTGTTCCAGCGCGTTGCAGCATAACTCATGCAGAATTACTTTAATATCGTACCACGTTTCCTCTTCCACGGGCAGATGATTTCTGGCGTCATCCAGCGCGCGCCGCAACACCAGACGCATTTGATCCAGTGTGGAAAACGTATCGCGAAAACTCCATGTTTCCATTGTTTTGCCCGCTTCTTCGCAAGTTTACACATCCGTGTGTCTGCGATAATAGATAATATATAAATAAACGCCCGTATGAGCGTTTAAACAGTTAAATGATTGCCGGATAAGCAGGATATATATAGTAGCGGTTAAGCATGGTACGCCAATCCGAACCCGAATCGGCGCGCTATGCCTGATTAATTCTTGTTCCAGCGCTCGCGCAGTTTGCCAAGCACGCGGCGCTCCAACCGGGATACGTACATCTGCGAAACGCCCATCTCCTCGGCTATGGTGCGCTGGCTTTTGCGCTTTGCATACCGGCTCACCAAAACATCGCGCTCTTCAGTGGTTAACTGGCCAAGGTTCCTAAGCAGAAAGTCGGCGTTTTCGATGCCGGCGTATTCTTCGGATTCCTCGCCGATCATGTCGCCCAAACTGCGCTCCCCATCCTGTCCCTGCACGATTTCATCCAGCGAAAGCATTTGCGCGCTGGCCTTGGCTTCCATCAACTCGTACACCTGCTCTACATTGATATGCATTTCGGCCGCGATCTCTTCGGGTTTGGGCGGCCTGTTGAGCGTGGCGGTCAACTTTTCCTGCGCCTCGTAGAGCTTTTTAAGCATTTCGTTTGTTCTTCGCGGCAGGCGGATGGAACGGCTGCGATCCCTGAAATAATTTTTGATCTCGCCTATTACCGAGGGCGTGGCAAAACTGCCGAACTTCACGTTACGGTCGTAATCAAAGCGCTCCAGCGCGCGAATAAGCGCAAGGGACGCAACCTGAAACAGGTCGTCATATTCAACGCCGCGGCCTACGAATTTTTTCGCGGCAATTTCCGCAATGTACAGGTAATGTCCCAAGAGTTGGTTGCGCAAACCGATATCCCGCGTTACACAGTACTCTTTCATCATCCGGCCGTAATCCGTCGCCACTTCCACTCCGCTCGCCCCCCCTTTTTTTCGCAAGGTTTTTGTGCGGCTTTATATTGTATCGGTTCAAACGGGCAGCGCCTTAAACAGGCGGTAACTGCTGCGTCCGCCTTCCTGCTCGAACTTAACCGAATCGATCAGCGCTTCCAGCATAAACAGGCTAAATTCATGCCCTGGCGCGCCGGTGTTTTGCGCGGGGCTCCCCTCGGTACTCACAACGGTATGTACGCCGTCGTTTACCCGCATTTCTATATGCAGATCGGCCTTTTCTTTCTCGTCGGGCATCAAGAGCAGGCACGCTTCCGAAAGGGCGGTTTTGGCATCCGCGATATCATCCATGTCAAACCCCGCCTGGCCAAATATGGCGCCCGCCACCAGCCGCGCCGCCACCAGATATTCCGCTTTTGCAGGCACGCTTAAACGAACAACATCCTCTCTCATGTTTCTACCTCTATTCCAAATGAATGCTCCAGGTTTGTAATAACAAACAGCTTTTGTATGCGCGGCTTCAGGTTGATCAGTTTGATGGTATAGCCCTTGCCTTCCAGCAGCTTGCGCAGTTTCACCAAAGCGCCCAAACCCATGCTATCCACAAAGTCAAGCTGCCGGCAATCCAATAGTATATGCGCGGGTTGCTGTTCGATACTCGCGCTCATGGACGCAACCAGCTTTGGCGCCTGTACGGCGTCCAAATCGCCATGCAGTTGGCCGCTCCACAGGTTTTGTTCTTTGTCATATTGCATTTGTCTGAGCATAGCGTTTCCCCCTTCATCTGTTATGCCTGAAAAGGCATATCCGCCTTCACAACCCGGTTTACGTTGGCTGCGCCATCTTAACGCCGCAATGGCCGCAAACCGGTTCATCGCTCTTTACATCCCCGCCACAGTTGCGGCAGGGCGCAACGGCCTTTACCCGCAACGCGTCGGGCACGGCAGTGGCGCATTTGCTGCAAAATTCATCGTTTTTAGATATAACGGTTTCGCATGTCGGGCAAGAGATCAATCCCTTCAGGGCCAAAACCTTGGCATTGCGGGCTTTAATCTCCAACGCCAGAAGATTTATTTTTTTAACCAGCTCTATATAAGGCCCTGCGGCCTTGTTTTTATTATCCTCATAATATGCCACACCCAGCTCAAACTGCAAGTCTTCAAGTTCGAGCGTGAGCTTGTTTATTGTGTTGTTGAGCCGCGCGGTTTCAACGATTCCGACTGTTTTTTTAGGCCGCGCGCCCGCGTCGCGTGTTTTCATATTTTCAGAATCCCTCATGCTCTCTCTCCTAACACGTACTATATCATTTATTCTTTTACGCTGTAAACGATTATTTTGACACTCTCCACGGCTAAAGCCGGGGGATTCTCGGTTCGACGACCGTAGCCTGCACTTGCGAGGTCTTACATGGTCTCCCCGAGCGTTGGGTTCGGGCGTGTCTCGCCCTACCGTATGCACTGCTACGCCAACAAGCGCAAGCCTTCCTTTAAGATATTCCTGGCGGCGTTATGGTCGCGGTTGTGGGTTGTTCCGCACTCAGGACAAGCCCATTCGCGCACAACAAGGTCTTTTGTTCCCGGCCATTGTACGCCGCAAGCGGAGCATAGCTGACTTGACGGGTAGAAGCGGTCTACTACGACTACTTGCTTTCCGTACCATGCAGCCTTGTACTCCAATTGCCGCCGAAACTCTCCCCATGACACATCCGCTATTGATTTTGCCAGCTTATGGTTTCGCACCATGTTCTTTAGCGCTAAGTCCTCAATGCAGATGATGTCATTTTGACGGATGATTTCCGTAGATAGCTTGTAAAGCATATCCTGTCGCTGGTTTGCCACGCGCTCATGCAATTTCGCCACTTGGATCCGTGCCTTCTCCCGGCGTTTGCTGCCCTTTGTTTTTCGGGACAGCTGCTGCTGGAACTTCGTTAGTTTCTTCTGGCTTTTAGCAAGATATTTGTGGTTAGGGTACTCCGTCCCGTCTGAGCAAACGGCAAAAGCTTTGAGTCCCATATCAAGCCCGACGACCGCGCCGGTATTTGGCAATGGCTCTATCTCAATATCTGTACAGCACACGGAAACGAAATATTTCCCGCTTGGAGCTTGCGATACCGTCGCGCTGATTATCCTGCCTTCCAAACGCTTTGACACCCGGCACTTGACCAAACCAAGCTTGGGAAGTTGCACCGCGCTTTCAAGCACCTTGATGTTTGCGCCAACAGCTTTACTTTTGTAGGATTTCCGGCTATCGCGTTTGCTCTTAAACTTCGGAAACCCCGGAACGCCACACTGTCTAATCCTGCGGAAAAAGTTTTGATAGGCTGTGTCTAAGTTTTGTACGGAACCTTGCAATGCGGTCGCGTCCACTTCGCATAACCACGGAAGCTCTTGTTTCAGCGCGGTCAATTCGCGGTCTTGCTCAAAACGCGTTGGGGCTTTCCCTTGTCCCTTGTGCGCCTCGATTCGTTGAGCTAAACAGCGATTAAATACAAACCGGCAACACCCAAATGTCTTTTGTATCAGCGCAGATTGCTCAGTATTGGGATACAGCCGGAATTTATAGCATTTTTCCATAGTTCTCCTCACTGTACCGTCTTTTGGTTTTCTATGTACTGTTTTATGACAGCCAAAGATGCACCACCGACAGTGGAAATAAAATATGAGTTCGTCCAAAGCGTAGGCAACCTTGTGGTCAAAGATGAAAACTCATGCCGCAAGTGGTGTGAAGTACGTCCCTTAATGAGTTTGACCGCTTTATGTATCCCGAATTGAGGGTCTATTTCAATCGGCAAATGCACATGATCCGGCATGATCTCCATTTCAAGGATTTCTGCCCGTATCTCGCCGCACACCTCTTGTATTAACTCTTTGAGACGCCTTTCCACTTCGCCCGTGAGCACTTTCCGGCGATATTTCGGACACCAGACTGTATGATATTTGCAGGAGTATACCACGTTGTTATTTGACTTGTATTCCATGCAAACAGTATATCACATCATACTATCTCATGCAGGATTTAACGGTAGAACAAAGGTGTGCCTTATATCCCCATTGCTAAAGCAGGGGGCTTTACGGCACTTTCGGTAAAAAGCCTATGATGTAATCGTAAAGGTTTTTATAGGCTACGCGCTCCACATCCTCGCGGCTTAAGCCCGTGCGCAAAAGCGCCGCAGCCAGATCTTGCAGCATGGCGCTGTTCTCCAAATCCCTGGGGTATTGCGTCATACCGTCAAAATCCGAGCCTATGCAGCAGCAGCCTATGCCCCCCACCTTCACGATGTGCAAAATATGCTTCACAATATCCTCTATCCCGGCATTGCTGTTGCCGCAAAGCTGCTTATAGAAAAAGTTTACCCCTACGACGCCGCCCTTCGCGGCTATCGCCGCGATATGCGCGTCCGCCAGCGCGCGCGGACAGTCGTACACGCCCCTGGCGTTGGAGTGGGAGGCGAATATGGGTTTTTGTGCCATGCCCAATAAATCGTCAATGCCCTCGTCGCTCAAATGCGAAACATCCACCGCGATATTGATCCGCTCCATCTCCTTTACGGTTTCGCGCCCAAGCGTGGTAAGCCCCTTGCCGCCGCGGCCCATGGCGGCGCCCGCCAACTCGTTATTCTGGTTCCACGTAAGCGTCATGGCGGCAACGCCCAGCTTTTTTAATACGCGCAGCGCGGCAAGGCTGCCCTCTATGGCTTCACCGCTCTCCACGGTGAGCACCGTGGCTATTTTTTCGCCGTCGGGAGAAAAGTCTCTTGTCAGCGGTGTGAAGGTATCATTTTCGTCCAGCATGCGGTAATACGCGTCCACCATGCCCAGGCACTGCTGCAAGGGCGGGGTCTTTAGCGCGCGGTCTATCCATATGGCAAAAAACTGTAATTTTACACCGCCCTGCCTCAGATACGGCAGATAGACAGACTGCCCCGCGCTTAGCTCGCGTATATCGTAATGATGCCGGTACATGCCGTACAGAAAATCGCAATGGGCATCCGCCACAAAAATTTCCCTCATTACATTCTACCCCCAAATACCCCCAAACAAATAAGCTTAAAAAAGTGGCCGCGCCACTTTTTTAAGCTTTCCGCGACAGTCAGTAAAAACCCTATTTTGCATAATCTACCGTGCGCGTTTCGCGAATCACGTTCACCTTGATTTGTCCGGGATACTCCATCTCGGCCTCAATGCGCTTCGCTATTTCTTTGGCCATGATGATGGTATCGCCGTCGTTCACACATTCGGGCTTTACCACAATGCGCACCTCGCGCCCGGCCTGTATGGCGTAAGAACTATCCACACCTTCAAAGGAATTCGCGATCTCTTCGAGTTTTTCCAAACGTTTGATGTAGCTTTCCAATGTTTCGCGGCGCGCGCCGGGCCTCGCTGCAGATATGGCGTCCGCCGCCTGCACAAGCACGGCTTCTACGGTTTGCGGCTCAATATCGTTATGGTGGGCGAGTATGCAATGCACCACCTGGTTGTTTTCACGGTATTTCTTCGCGGCGTCCGCGCCGATCTGCACGTGCGGGCCTTCCACCTCGTGATCGATGGCCTTACCGGTATCATGCAATAGGCCCGCGCGTTTGGCAAGCGCCACATTCGCGCCCAGTTCCGCCGCCATAATGCCCGCCAGGTGCGCCACTTCGATGGAATGTCTGAGCACGTTTTGCCCATAGCTGGTGCGGTATCTAAGCCTGCCCAGCAGGCGTATCAATTCGTGGTGCAACCCGTGCACGTCTACATCCAGCACCGCCTGCTCGCCGGCCTCGCGAATCTGGTTATCGACCTCGCGGCGGGCCTTTTCCACCATCTCTTCAATGCGGGCCGGATGGATACGCCCATCCAGTATTAATTTTTCAAGCGCGATGCGCGCGATTTCGCGTCGCACAGGATCAAATCCCGAAAGAATAACGGCCTCAGGCGTATCGTCGATGATCAAATCCACGCCGGTGGCGGTTTCAAGCGCACGTATGTTGCGGCCCTCGCGCCCTATGATGCGGCCCTTCATTTCGTCGTTGGGCAACGGCACCACGGATACGGTGGTTTCCGCCACGTGATCCGCCGCGCACCTTTGTATGGCCATGGATACGATGTTGCGCGCGCGCTTATCGGCTTCCTCTTTGGTTTTTGCTTCAATATCGCGCATCAGCAACGCCGCCTCGTGCCTGGCGTCGCGCTCCACATCGGCCAGCAGCATCTGCTTTGCCGCGTCCATGGAAAGGCCGGATATGGTTTCCAACTGGTGCAGCTGGCGCTCGCGCAGCTCGTTGATCTCTTCTTCCAACGCGTCTATCTGGTGCTCACGCTTATTGATGGCAAGCTCCCGCCGCTCCATAGTATCCTGCTTTTTGTCGAGGGACTCCTCTTTTTGCAGCATGCGGCGCTCGGAGCGCTGCACCTCGTTGCGCCTTTCACGAAGCTCTTTGTCGCTTTCGCTTTTGATTCTGAATGCTTCTTCCTTGGCCTCTAAAATTCTTTCTTTTTTTATATCCTCGGCACGCTTTTGCGCTTCCTCAAGCATTCTGTTTACGGCTTCTTCGGCCTTGCCGGTTTTTGCTTCGACGATATTTCGCCGGTATGTGTAGCCCGCCAGCGCGCCCGCCAATAACGTAACAACAGCTATCGCTATTGTAACCCAAACCTCCATATACGGGTAACCTCCCATTTATATAAAATGTAACCGGGCGGGTCTGCTTTTAAAAACGCACCCGCACCCGGATTGCATACCAGCAAAGCGGCATAAATTGATTTATGTTCATACTACAAGCCAGCATAACTCTTCGGTTTTAATTCTATCGGCTGGCCGTGCACTTGTCAACAACCTGCAAAACTCGCTTACGGAACGGCCGCTTAAACTTTTACGCTTTTATGTTCCCCGCCGGCGCCATACCCGCAAACACGGTAGTATGTACCCGCGCCTAAAACATGCTGATCTGGTTCGTTCTGGGGAACCCGTTAAAGCAGCCCACTTCTTCGAGCGCCGCCACGGCGGCGCTGTTGGCGCCGGTACGCAGCTGAAAATCCTCTATCGATAAAAACTTTTCGCCGGTGATATTTGCGGCGATGCCCTCCGCCACAAGCTTGCCGATGCCCGCCAGCGCGCTAAACGGCGCGCGAATGCCCTCTTCCTCCACCAGAAACCTGGTAGCGTGGGATTTGTAAATATCCACCGGCAAAAGCGCAATGCCGCGCATGTTCATCTCATATACAACCTCCAATATCGTGACAAGATCGTTATCCACATCGGATGCATCCTTGCCCTTGTCGCGCAGGGCTTTTAGCTCTTTCAATACATTCTCGGCCCCGCCAATGCTTTTACGCACATCAAACGTATCCGCGCGGACGGTATAATATACGGCATAGAACGCTCTTGGATGATGCATTTTATAATATGCCACGCGAAACGACATCATCACATACGCCACCGCGTGCGCCCGCGGAAACATATATTTGATCTTCTCGCAGGATTCGATATACCAATCCGGCACGCCGTGCATGCGCATTTCCGCGCGCATGGCGTCGGTAAGCCCCCGCCCCTTGCGCACGCTTTCCATAGTCTGAAAGGATATGGAAGGATCGCAGCCGTTGCCGATCAGGTAGTTCATGATATCGTCGCGCGTGCAGATGACCTCGCTCAACGTGGCGACGCCGTTTTTTATCAGATCCTGCGCGTTATTAACCCAAACATCCGTACCGTGCGAAAGGCCCGCTATACGCACCAGTTCCTCCATGGTGGTGGGGCGGGTATCGCGCAGCATCTGCCGCACAAAGGATGTGCCGAATTCCGGCAAGCCCAAACTGCCCACATCGCATCCGCCAAGCGCGGAAACATCCGCGCCAAGGCGTTCCGTGTTCTTATAAAGGCTCAGCGTATCGGGATCACCCAGCGGAATGCCGCGCGGATCGACGCCCGTGATATCCTGGAGCATCCTGAGCGCCGTAGGGTCCACATGGCCAAGTATATCCAGCTTCACCAACCTGTCGTCCAGCGCGTGAAAATCAAAATGCGTGGTGATGGTGCCCTTTCCACGCTGGTCGGACGGATACTGCACGGGCGTGAAGTTTAAAATATCGTTATCTTTGGGCACAAATACAATGCCGCCGGGGTGCTGGCCCGTGGTGCGCTTTACGCCCGAGCAACCGCCGCACAGCCTGTCCACCTCCAGCTTGGATACGGAAATGCCGTGCTTCTCCAGATATTTCATCACGTATCCGTAGGCGGTTTTCTGCTTCACGCTGCTGATGGTGCCCGCGCGAAACGCATGACCATTGCCAAGTATCTCTTCGGAAAATTTATGCGCCGCCTGCTGGTATTCGCCGGAAAAATTCAAATCGATATCGGGCGTTTTATCGCCCTCAAAGCCCAAAAATACCTCGAAAAGGATATCGTACCCCTGCTTTGTATAGGAACCGCCGCAATGCGGACATATGGCGTCGGGCATATCCACGCCGCAGGCGTATTTTGTTCTGTCCACATCAAAATCGCTATGGGCGCAGTTGTGGCACACGTAGTGGGGCGCAAGCGGGTTTACCTCGGTGATGCCAAGCATGGTGGCCACAAGCGACGAGCCCACCGATCCGCGCGAACCCACCAGGTATCCGTCGTTCATGGATTTTTCCACCAGTTTTTGCGCGATGAGATACAGAGAAGCGAAGCCGTTACCGACGATGGAGCGAAGCTCCTTATCCATGCGCCGCCGCACGGGCGACGGCAGCGTTTGGCCGTACAGCGTATGCGCGCGGTATAGCGCCATACGCTCGAGATCTTCTTCGGCGTGATCCAGTCCGGGGGCAAAAGTGCCGCCGGGGTAGGGCCTGAGCGCCTCACACCGCGCGGCGATGGCGTTGGGTGCTTTTATGACTGTTTCATAAGCCGTTTCCTCGCCAAGATAGGCAAATTCCGCAAGCATTTCATCGGTGGTTTTTAAATACAGCGGCGCCTGCTCGCGCGCGTCCTCATAGCCTTCCTGCGTTAGCAGTATGGCGCGGAATATAGCGTCTTCGGGCTCTAAAAAATGCACGTCGCCCGTAGCCACCACGGGTTTTTGCAGCGTTTGCGCCAGACGCACCATGCGCCGGTTCAAATCGCGCAGGCCCTCTTCATCCGCCACGATATTGTTGCGCATGAGGTGAGCGTTGTTGGCAATGGGCTGCACCTCTAAATAATCATACCAGCCGGCAAGCGGCAGTAGTTCTTCATCCGCGCCGCCCTGCAACATGCCCTGAAACACCTCGCCATATACGCAGGCGGATCCCACGAAGAGCCCCTCGCGGTAAAGCTGCAACAGGCTTTTGGGTATCTCCGGGCGTTTGTTATGAAAAAAATCCAGATGCGCAATGCTCACCATGCGGTAAAGATTTTTGAGTCCCTGCTGCGTTTGCGCCAGCAACACAACGTGGTAGCGCTTTATGCGCTTCCCTTTATTCCGCTCTTCTGTTTTGCCGGTGGTGACGGCAATCTCACGCATACCCATGCCGCGCATCATGCCCATAAACGCCTGAAACACCTGAGCGGTCGCCTTCGCGTCGTCCACCGCGCGATGGTGGTTTATGAGCGCGACGCCCAACCGCTCACAGACGGTGTGCAGCTTATGGTTTTGCATATGAAACAAGAGATAGCGCGACAGCATAAGCGTATCCGCATAGGCGTTATCAAACGTGATATTGTAAAGCGCGCCGTGGTGGCGTATAAACCCCACGTCAAACACGGCGTTATGCGCAACCAGCACGCAGCCCGCGCTAAACGCAAAAAACGCGCCCAAAGCGTCCCTTGTCAGGGGCGCGCCTTCTATCATATCATCCCTGATTCCAGTAAGCCCGGTGATATGCGGCGGTATGGGCACCCCCGCGTTTACAAATGTGGAAAACGTATCGATGATTTTATCGTTTTTCAGTTTGACCGCGCCGATCTCTATAATATGGCCCTGCTCCGCGCGCAAGCCGGTGGTTTCTATATCGAACACCACATAGGTTTGATCCATGGGCAAAAATTCCGTGTCTGCGGTAAGATACCCTTCCATGCCAAAAAGCACCTTTATGCCGTGCTTTTGGCCGGCCTTTGCCGCCTCGGGGAACGCCTGCACCACGCCGTGATCCGTTACAGCGATGGCTGTATGGCCCCAGCTTGCCGCCCGCTCAACCGCCTGGGCCACGTTGGTCAGCGCATCCATGGCGGACATCTGCGTATGCAGGTGCAGTTCCACGCGCTTTACGTCCGCCGTATCGCGCCGCTCCTCGCCGTTCACATGCGTCATGCCGTCCATACGGATGATGACATCCCTTGCAAATTTGTCGTATTCGCATTCTCCGCGTATACGCAAGAAACCGTTGCCCTGTATGCGTTTTTGGGTTTCCCGTTCCAGCGCGGCGGCCTCTTTTTTATCCATAAAGGCTTTGCACTGCATGGTATTTGTAAAATCTGTAACGGTCAGCAGGAATACGCACCGCTCGGAACCTTTGCCCAGCACACGGTATTCCGCCGCGAGGGGCCGCCCTTCCACCGTAACCCGGCCGGAAAGCTCGTTTATCTCGCGCATGGGCGTAACCTGCGCTTGCGCGATGCGCTTGCCAAAAAGGGGCTTGTCCGCCGCAGCGGGCATTTGCCCGGACGATTGCCACAAGGGCCGCGCAGCGGGTTGCCCGGACGGCTGCTTATGCCGTATTGCGGGCGTCCGTTTTTTGGGCTGATCCGCCGGCTTTTCCTTCGCCAGCTCCGGCGCTGCGGCGGACTCTATTGTGAGCCGCACCCGCATGGACGGGAATTTTTGCGTAAGCAACGCGCCCAGACTCTCCCGCTGCTCCACGCGCAACAGTTGCGGCGAAGTCAGATGGATATCCAGCGCGCCGCTTTCCTTATTCCAGTTTACATGCTTTAACGCCAAGCCGTCTGCCCACGCCCCAGCCTGTAGGAGAATGCTTTTAAATTCCGCGCTCAAAGAACCGCCCGCCCATTCTTATTTACACTACCGGCAAAGATCGCGCGCTCGCGCGCGCATGCGCCGGCTTTCGTCAAACCCGTACCATTATAGCATGGCCCTGGCTTCGCTTACGAGCAAATTTATCATCTGCTGCGCCCCGCCGGAAGCAAACTGCGCGCCCCTTTTAAACAGCACGCCGTTACCCTTGCCAAAAGCGATGCCTATATCGGCCTCTCTGGCCTCTCCCGGCCCGTTTACAGCGCAGCCCATCACCGCCACCGTCAGGCTTTTACCCGTTTGCGGCAGGTGTTCGCGCAGGTGTTTTACGATGGCTTCCAGCTCTACCCCGCAGCGCGCGCATGTGGGGCAACTGATGAATTCAACCCCCTCGCGCCGCAGGCCCACCGCGCGCAGGATTTCCTTGGCGATACGCACCTCCTGCACGGGGTCGCCCGTGATCGATACGCGTATGGTATCGCCAATGCCGTCCAACAGCAGCGCGCCGATGCCTATGGCGGATTTCATGACGGCCAACTCGCCAAACCCGGCCTCAGTAACGCCCACATGCAGCGGGTATGCCGTTTGCCCGTGCATCAACCTATAGGCCGCTACCGTATCGGCCACGTTGGACGCTTTCATGGAGAGCACAATGTTGTTATACCCGTGCAACTCCAGCAAAGCAACGTGGCGCAGCGCGCTATCCGCCATAGCCCGGGGCGTTGGCCGCCCATGCTCTTTTATAAGATCGCTTTCCAGCGAGCCCGCGTTCACGCCTATGCGCACGGGCGTGTTGTGCATTTTTAAGCACGCGGCAAGCGCCGCTATCTCTTTTTTTGCGCCGATGTTGCCGGGGTTGATACGTACCTTATCAACGCCGTTCTCTATGGCCTGTATGGCAAGTTTATGGTCAAAGTGGATATCGGCCACCAGCGGTATGGATGTCCTCGCTTTTATCGCGCCCACCGCGTTGGCGCAGGCGCTGTCATACACGCTGACGCGCGCAATGTCGCAGCCCGCCGCCTCCAGCGCCTTAATTTGCGCCACGGTGGCCTCCACATCTTTGGTGTCGGTGTTCGTCATGGATTGGATGCTGATATCCGCGCCCCCGCCTATCCACACAGGCCCTACTCGCACGGCAAGCTTTTGACGCCCCCGCACAGCGGACGCGGACTTTTCCCGCGCTTTAAACGCTTTGTGCGCGAGGGATCCTCCTTGCCCGTTTTGATGCCGCACGCGCATATCAGCCGCCTATCAACAGCTTGATATCGCTGATGGTGATCAATACGACCAGGCCCAGCAGCAGCACAAGCCCCACGAAATGCACCATCCCTTCCTTCTCGGGGGGTACGGGCTTGCCGCGCGCCAGCTCGATCAGTATAAATATGAGCTTGCCGCCATCCAACGCGGGCAGGGGCAGCAAATTCATGACGGCCAGACTGATACCTAAGAATATCATGATATACAGCACGAGATCAAAGCCCGTTTTGATGGCCTGGCTCATCACCGCCACCGTGCCCACGGCGCCCACAATGTCGCCCTGCCGCACACCATTTTGGAACATACCGCCTATCGCCTGAAACAACTGCCGCACAAGCCCGGCGACAAACGGCACGGATTTGCCCGCAGCCTCAAAAAAGCCGCACCGCCGGAAATTTGTCATATACGTGATAACCACGCCGATGGAATTGTACCCCAACCCGGCGTTGTATGTGCCGCGTAGCGCGATATCCCGCAACTCGCCGCCGCGCCAAACGGTAATGACCATATCGCTGCCGGCGGCGCGTATCATATTCACGGTATCTTCGTAATTTTCTATCACCACGCCATCCACTGCGTAAAGCCTGTCGCCAAGCGTCATGCCGCCTGTCCGGGCTTTGCTGTCCTGCGCAAACTCGGTCACCACCGGTGAAACGCCATCCTCCACGCCATATGCCATCAAAAACACCGCCGCAAGGACGACGGTGAACACTATATTTATCGCCGGACCCGCCAGTATTACCAAAAAGCGCTTCCACGGTTTTTGGGCGTGAAAGCTTTCAGAGCTGTCCTGAGTCTCATCTTCGCCGTAGAAGCGGCACATGCCGCCGATGGGCAGCGCGCGCAAGGCATATACGGTGCCGTTCTTTTTTCGTGAAAACACCTTGGGTCCCATGCCGATGGCAAATTCCTCAATGCGGAATCCCAAAAGGCGCCCCATCCCAAAATGGCCCAGCTCGTGCACCGTAACCAATACGCACAGCAACACAACCGCGCCTAAAATATTAAGTATGGTTTCAAATACTTCCAACATGTTCCTCCCTTTCGCCACAGTGGCCTGGGCGCCGGCAAAGGGCATAGCCACCAGGCGCTTTTACTCAGGCTTGTCCGAAATACGCGGCCGCATGCCGCCGCGCCTCCCGCATTACAAACTCGATATCCGCAAGCGCATGGATACGTATATGGGGGGTGTTTTGCATCGCATGCGTCACGCTCCTGATAATATCGGCAAAGGATATTTTACCCTCTAAAAACAATTCTACAGCCTTGCCGTTTGCCGCGCAATAAACAATCGGTAAACATTCGCCGCCCAAAAGCGCCTCGCGCGCCAGCCTGATGGCGGGGAAATCATTGCCGTTATAAAATTGCAACCGGCCAACCTCAGGCAGCGATAGCCTTTTTATTTCGCCGGGCGCGCGCGCGGGATATGTGAGCGCGTATTGTATAGCGAGGCGCATATCGGGCACGCTCAACTGCGCGATCACCGCGCCGTCGATATATTCCACCAGCGAATGCACGATGGACTGCGGATGTATCAGCACTTCGATTTTATCCACATCAAACAGATACTGCGCCTCTATCACCTCAAGACCCTTATTCATCAGCGTGGCGCTGTCGATACTGATGTTTTTGCCCATGCGCCACACCGGGTGGCGCAGCGCATCCGCAACCGTTACATTGCACAGGGCCGTCTCGTCCATCCGCCAGAACGGCCCGCCGGAGGCCGTAAGGTGCAGCGCCGCCACCTCGCTTTTCGCGCCGCGTTGCAGGCACTGGAATATGGCTGAATGCTCGCTGTCCACGGGCAGTATGCTGCCGCCATGCGCCCGTATGGCCTCTTTTACGAGCTTGTTGCCGCAAATAATGCTCTCTTTATTGGCAAGCGCCACAGTTTTGCCGGCGTTTAGCGCCGCCAGCAGCGCGGGCAGCCCCTGTATGCCCGCAATGCTGTTGAGCACAATATCCGCTTCCGGCAGGGCGGCCAGCGCCTCGTTGGCGTTTGCCCCGGCGAATAGACCGCACCCGGGCGGCAACGCGCTTTCGCACGCCTTCGCCACAGCTTCATCCGCCAGGCCAACATACCTTGCGCCAAACCGGGCCGCCTGATCCAGCAACAGCCGCGCATTGCTCCCGGCGCTTAGCGCCAGCACGCGAAATTGGCCGGGGTTTGCCTTTATCACCTGCATCGCCTGCCCGCCTATGGAACCGGTGCTGCCCAGCACTACGATTTTTTTCAAGTTCGGATACCTCCGCCGGCGACAAAATAAAAGCAATAATACACCGCCGGCGCGCAAAAGAGCATGCTGTCAAGGCGATCCATCACGCCGCCGTGGCCGGGTATAAGCGCGCCAAAATCTTTCAGCCCCGCCCAGCGTTTGATGAGGGACGCAAACAGATCCCCCGCCTGGCCCAGTCCGCCGCATACGGCTCCCAACGCCAGTAACGCCGCCAAGGGGAAGTGGCCGCCCCATACCGGCTGCAGCGCATACACCAGCGCGCCGCCGCCAACGCTGCCTATGACGGATGCGACGCTGCCCTCCAGCGTCTTGTTTGGGCTTATCGCCGGGCAGAGCTTATGGCGGCCTATGGCGCCGCCCACAAAGTAGGCAAGCGTGTCGCCCAACAGCGGGCAAGCCGCCGCCGCG
>JAISXK010000047.1 GCA_031270585.1 Clostridiales bacterium
GGCGTCTTCAACGGCCTTTGCAAGCGCCTCCCGGTATGCTTCGGTTTCATCCTGCAGATGGAACTCTATGGAAACCAGCTCGTTTGCCCCCGCCTGCATGGCGGCCGATACGATTTCGCCCGTGCGCTTTACATGGATAATCGTAATGCTGATGGTGTTGGCGGCCGTATACCCCACAATATCGCCCGCATCTTTATCGACCCCCCGCACAGGCAACACCGCAACCATGCGCGTCTTGATGTTTTCATCCAATATGCCATTTTCTTTGATGGCCAGCAGCACGGCGGACATCACCTCGCCGTTCAACGCTTGCGCCTCTTCGGCCGTGGCTCCCTGCACGGAAACCGAGAGCTCAACCAAGGCAACGTCGGGCTCAATCTCCATCGTGCCGACGCCGGTAACGGTAAGCGTGCGTTTTTCACGCTCCAGTTCCTGCTTAATGACAATTTCCTGCGTGGTAATGCCGCTTCTGACATCCTCTTCGATTTCGTCGGGCGTTTTGCAGCCCAAAGCCAGCAACGCGGCACCGCACAGCGCAAGTAGAAGCAGCTTTTTCATGCTCTAATCCTCGCCGGGAAGTATGCCGTTATGAAAAACATTCCGCACATCATCGTTATCTTCCAACAAATCCAAAAACTTCTCAACCTTTTGGGCGGTTTCATCATCTTTGATTCCTACCGTGTTCTGTGGAATTCTATCAAGCCCCGCAGATATAAACATATAACCCGCGCCTTCCAGCGTCTCGCGCACGGCGGAAAAATCGACCGGCGCCGTGGTGATTTCAAAAGCGTCGTCCAACACGGCAAAATCCTCCGCGCCTGCGTCAAGCGCCGCCATCATGAGTTCGTCCTCATCGTCGCTCTCTCCACGCTCAATCAAGATAACGCCTTTTTTGTCGAACATCCACCCAACGCAGCCCGCAGCGCCCAGCGAGCCGCCGTTTTTGTCAAATATATGCCGCATTTCCGCAGCGATACGGTTGCGGTTATCCGTCACTACATCCACAATCATCGCGATACCGCCGGGGCCGTAACCTTCGTATACGCATTCTTCATAGTTTACGCTGCCAAGCTCGCCCGAAGCTTTTTTGATGGAGCGCGTGATGTTGTCGTTTGGCATATTGTTTGCCTTGGCCGTGGCTATTACATCGCGCAGTTTGGCGTTGCTATTGGGGTCGGCTCCGCCTTCCTTTACGGCAATCGCGATTTCGCGGCCGATCTTAGTAAAGATTTTGCCCCGCTGAAAATCCGTCTTTTCTTTTTTGTTTTTTATATTTGCCCATTTTGAATGGCCTGACACGCGCAATCCTCCCAACCAATCGTGATGATGCTTTGTATTATAGCATTCATGCGCCCGCTTGTACAGCGGCGCGCAACGCCTGCAGATCGGCCCATGCCTCTTTCTTTTTGCTTTCATCGCGCAGCAACGCCGCCGGATGGTAGGTGGGTAGGATTTTGATGCCCTGCTTTTCCTTCCAGACGCCCCGCTCTCTCGTAATGCGCGCATCGGGGCTATATATATGCCTTGTGGCGGTTGCGCCCAGGCATACGATGAACTTTGGTTGTATCAGTCCGCATTGCGCGCGCAAAAACGGCAGACACGCCGTGGCCTCCTCGTATAGCGGTACGCGGTTGTTAGGCGGCCTGCATTTGACTATGTTCGCAATATACACCTGTTCCCGGCTCAACGAAATAGCCGCCAGCATTTTATCCAATAGTTGCCCTGCGGGGCCCACAAACGGACGGCCTTGTTTATCCTCTTCATAACCGGGCCCCTCACCCACAAAGAGTATATCGGCGGCCTGATTGCCCTCGCCAAGCACCACATTCGTGCGTGTGCCACAAAGGCCGCATGCCGTGCAGGTTCGCGCTCTTTCAGATAGCAATTCCCAAGTCAGCCGCATAGTATAAACCCGCTTTGGTTTTAAAAATATTGGTCACTGATCAATCGGTTGAGCCCCGCGATATAGCTTAGCACACTTGCTTCCACCACATCCGGCGATATGCCGCGGCCCGACGCCACGCGGTCATCATACCCTACGCGCATGTTTACTTCGGCAATGGCGTCCCTGCCTTCACTGGCGGCTTTTACGCGGTATTTTAACAATTCAAGCTCCATTCCGGATATTTTATCCACGGCAAGCAGCGCGGCGTCGATGGCGCCGTTGCCCACGGCGGTTTCGGTATACGCAACGCCCTCGCGCATCATGGTTAAAGTTGCGGTGGCCTTGAGCACATTGGATGTGTAAGCCTGAAAACTCACCAGGTGGTAAATCTCGGGCACCTCGCTGATTTCGCCGCCCAGCAACGCCTCGATATCACGATCCGTCACCAGACGTTTACGGTCGGCCAGATCTTTAAATTTTATAAAGGCGATGTCGAGCTCTTCTTTGTCCAGGCGGTAACCAAGCGCCTCGGCGCGGTCGATAAACGCGTGCTTGCCGGAAAGCTTGCCCAATACCATGCCCTGGCCCACCATACCAAGGTCTTCCGCCTTCATCACCTCATAGGTTGCGCGGTTGTTCAACACGCCATGCTGGTGTATGCCCGACTCGTGCAAAAACGCGTTGGCGCCAATGATCGCTTTGCCGGGACTCGGCTCTGCGTTGGTATAGCCCGCTACCATTTTGCTGGTGCGGTGTATCTCTTTTGTGTTGATGCCCGTTTCGCAGCCGTAATAATCCTTGCGGACATACAGCCCCATCACGATTTCCTCCAAGGCGGCGTTACCCGCACGCTCGCCCATGCCGTTTACGGTGCATTCCACCTGGCGCGCGCCCTGCAAAACCGCCTCCAGGCTGTTGGCTACAGCAAGCCCCAAATCATCATGGCAGTGCACGCCCAGCACAACGTCGTCGATGCCGTTCACGTTTTCTTTAATATATTTAATAAGCGCGCCAAACTCCCGCACGGTAGAGTACCCCACCGTATCGGGCAGGTTTACGATTTTTGCGCCCGCCTCGATAGCGGTTTCCAGCACCCGGCGCAAAAAATCCTTATCGGTTCGCGAAGCGTCCTCGGGCGAAAACTGCACCTCGTCGCAAACGGTGCAGGCAAGCTTCACGCTGTTTTCTATGCGTTGCAACACCGTTTCGGGCGACATTTTTAATTTGTATTGCATATGTATATCGCTGGTGGCGATAAACGTATGGATGCGCGGCTTTTTCGCAAAGCGCACCGCCTGGTGCGCGGCCTTCACATCCGCCTCGTTGCACCGCGCAAGCGAGCAGGTGGCGGCGGTTTTCAATGCCCTTGCAACATCCACAACAGCCTGAAAGTCGCCCTCGGAGGCATTGGCAAAACCCGCCTCGATAATATCAACGCCCAAAATTTCCAGCTGTTGGGCAATGTTGACCTTTTCTGGCACGTTTAAATTCACGCCGGGGGTCTGTTCTCCATCGCGCAAAGTGGTATCGAGTATATAGATCCTGTTTGTAGCCATGGGTTCCCCTTTTTATAAATCCACCGCAGCGTCCTCATCCAGCATATAGGTAACGTTGGGGTGCAGTTGCAGCATGCTCGCAGGCACTGTGGGCGTGATGGATGTGGAGAGCATCAGCGACGCCCGCTCCGCCACCTCGCCGCCCAACGCCACCAATATGATGTGTTTTGCCGTCATCAATGTGCTCATGCCCATGATGATGGATTGGGATGAGACTTCTTTTTCATTCGGGAACATGATTTCACATTCCTCAATGGTGCTTTGCGGCAGCAGCTCAACATGGGTTAGCGCCGAAAATTCTCTGGCGGGGCTGTTGAGCGCAAGGTGGCCGTTTTGCCCGAGCATCAGCAACAGCACATCCATGCCGCCCCTTTCCACAATATCCGCTTCGTAGGACGTGCACGCCGCGCCCAAATCCTGCGCGTTGTGGTTGGGCGCGTTTACGCGCGCGTAATCCATGCCCACGTGCTCATAGAGCGCGCGGTTGATAAAACCGCCTTGTATGCCGGGCATGCCCGGTCTGCGGTTGATATTTTCGCCGGTGTGGAATGTAACGGCTTCGCTCCAATCCAGCACGCTCTCGGCCGTCATGGCGCATAGTTTTTGGTATACCACCTGCAGCATGGCGCCTGCGGATAGGCCTATCACAGAGTTGGGCTTTTTGATAATCTGCGCCGCGATCATCGTTGCGGCGGCGGCGCTTGCCGCGTTTTTGTTGCGATAAATCATGATACCCATATTCCAATGCTCCTCAACATTAAACTGATACTGCTATATAACGGATTGTATATAACGTAATATGTCGCCATACACTTCATCCCTGTTGATTTCGTTTAATAATTCGTGTCTGGCACCCTCATAAAGCCTTAAGGTAACGGTATGGCCGGTGCTTATCAGCCAGTTGTACACCTGTTTTACACCGCCTGCACCCTTGCCGCCCACAGGGTCTTCACTGCCGCTCAAAAGCAGTATGGGCGCATGGGGTACCTGTGCCGCCCATTGTTTGCTGCTGATTTCCGTTAACCCGTCAAAGAGGTCGCGCATGCCTTCCGCCGTAAATGCAAACCCGCATTGTGGATCGTTCTCGTATGCATCCACGACCGCGTGGTCGCGGGTGAGCCAGTCGTTGTTGGTTCTGTTGGGCGCAAACGCCTTGTTGTAAGTGCCGAAGCTCATGGTGCGCAGCAACGTGCTGGGCGATTTTTCGCCATTACGGGCAAGCTCCAACCCGGCAACGGCCCTGCCGACACCCAGCGCAGGATTTTTTCCCGCCGTGCCCATTAAAATAAACGCCGCTATGCCCCCGCCGTGCCGCGAAGCATATGTGCGCGTTAAAAAAGAGCCCATGCTATGGCCCATCAAAACATACGGGAGTCCGTTGCAGCGCGCCGCCACGGAACCGTGCAACGTTTTCATATCCGCAACCAGGTTTGACCACCCGTTTTGCGCGCCAAAATATCCTCCGGGGTAACCTTCGCCCATGCTTTTGCCATGGCCTGCGTGATCATGCAGCGCCACCGCTATGCCAGCGTGCGCCAGGTATGCCGCAAAATCGTGGTAGCGGCCCATATGCTCGGCCATGCCATGGGCAAGCTGCACCACCGCATTCGGCGCTTGCGGCATATACAGTTTTGCGTGGATATGCGCGACCTCCGTCGCCGAAGGGAATGAAAACTCCTCTACAAAATATGGCATGCTACCTCCGTTTGCCCCTTTTTACATGCGTTCGAGGGCGTTTTTAACAGTATATCACACCGGGGCGCGCCGAACCAGCCTGAACAACGCATTTTGCGGCCGCGTACGCGGTTGCACACATTTTGCCGTCACGGTGTTTTGCGGCCGCCCTGGGAAGAAGTTTTGATACCGCTCGTCAAAAGCGCTGTTGAAAGCGCGGTGAAAGTGCGGCAAAGAGCTTCTTGCATCTGTTAAAGGAGTAAATTATAATGGTTATAAAGTACATCTCAGTATTACCGTCGAAAGATAAGAGGGGATTATATGCCTGCCGATTTAGAGCTTTACCGGGTGTTCTGTACCGTGGCACGCTGTGGAAGCCTTTCGCATGCCGCCAGAGAGCTGTATATCAGCCAGCCCGCAGTCAGCCAGGCTATGCGCAGGCTGGAAGACAGCCTCGGGTGCTCTCTTTTTACGCGTACCAGCCGGGGCATTACGTTTACCGGCGAAGGTCGCATGCTTTACAGCTATGCGGATAAGGCCGTTAGCCTTGTTACTGCGGCGGAAGATAAACTAAACCGTATGCGCACGCTGCAATCCGGCGGGCTGATGATCGGTGCCAGCGACACGCTGTGCCAATATTTTTTGCTACCATATCTGGAGCGCTTTCATTCGGAATACCCCGAAGTGCAGCTACAGGTCACCAACCGCACCACACCTGAGACGGTTGAGCTTTTAAAGATCGGTAAAGTGGATATCGCGCTTGTAAATTTGCCGGTGGACGATGAAGCGCTCAGCGTGCGCGAATGTTTGCAGGTGCATGACGTATTCGTAGCCGCCGACCGTTTTGAGCACTTTAAAGGGCAAAAAATCTCACTCGATTTATTGGCCCGTGAGCCGCTTGTGTTGCTGGAGCAGGCTTCCAACTCACGAAAATATTTGGATATGTTTGCGGCGCAGCAGGGCGTTACGCTGCATCCCGAGATCGAGTTGGGCGCGCACAGTCTGTTGGTTGAGTTCGCGCGCATAGGACTTGGCGTCGCCTGCGTAACAAGCGAGTTTGCCAAGGATCATTTGGCCTCGGGTGAACTGTTCGAGCTTGAGCTTGATCCGCCCATGCCGCCGCGCGCCATCGGGCTGATATCGCTTGACGGCGTGCCGCTATCCGCCGCAGCGTTCAGGTTTATACAGATTGTGATGGGTGAGGATGAAGAATAATAAAATATCTCTTTCTGTTTCGACCTCGGCGAAGTCTTCAAACAGATACATGCAGCTTTCCTTTTCTTTCATTCTTCCTTTATCGGATTTTTCCTGAAACCAGATTGCCGCAGTACTGCGGCGCCCGCCGCTAGTACTCATCCGTAATGAAGCAAACCTGCCTGGGATAAGCGCTGTCAAGCGCCTCAGCCATAGCCTCGTTTTTTATCTGCGCCTCATTGGCGGCGGCAAGATCCGCTATGGAGCGGTAACCGCACAAAAACTGCCCCAGGCGGCCGGCTTCCAGCCTGATATGCGGCTCCCTGCGGGATGCTTTGCCACACCCGTCCCACACGCCGGCGTTTTGCGGCACGGAAGCGTCGGTCACCTCAAACACGTATTCGGCATTGCCTATGATCTTTTCCAGCATGGTGGAAACATTCGCAATGCCCATCACCCCCTGTGGCCGGGTTTCCGAGGTTGAGCCTCGCAACTCCACCCTGGCGTCGGGCGGCAGCTTCATATATAGCTTGCGCCCTCCGGCCTTATGCCGCAACGCATCGATCAGCATGGATAGCGTGCCGGTATCCAGCGCAAAGCACTCTTCCGCATGCAGCATATCGGGCATGGCGTAATATACACAATAGCCCGGCGCGTTCCCGTTTACCCTGCGCACAAGGCACTTGCCGTTATCCGCTCCGTAATCACGCATTTTATACATAAAATCGCCCATGGTACGTGATACCACGCCTGAATACCCCGCCGTGGCCTTCTGGTAGCATAGCAAAAGCGGCGCGAGGTCTTCATAAAGCGACTGGGCCGCTATTTCACCCGGCTTGCGCGCGCAATTTGCGTTTTCAATCGTAAGGTAAAGCGTATCGGTGGCCGGGTAATGCCCGCGCGAAAAAAAGGTGGGCAGATGCGCCGGCGTATGGATGGCTATGGGGATGCCGCTGTTGCGCACGCGCTGCATGTAATGCAAAAATATCCGCTTCATATACCCCCTGCCGTTGCGCTCGGGGTGGGTGGAAACCCCCGCCAGCATGGATGCCATCACGACGGCGCCGCGCATGCGCACATGTAGCGGGTAACTTTGCAACGCGCTCATAATCACGCCGTCCTCAAGCAGGCATGAGGAATATGCGGGAAAATACCGTTCACTGAAAAACCAATCCATAAATTGCTCGCTGTCGCCAAAGCAGAGCTTCCATAGTTCGCGAATACGGGCCTTGTCGGCCATGGTCGCGGTTTTTACCTGTAGCATAATGCCCCTTTCTACTTTTCTTAAAACACAGTATACTATCCTTGATGGAAAATACAGGTGAACGCCGCTGCGTGATTATCACAGCCTATATCAACGGCGGGTTGAAGGCCGCCTATACGCCGCAGCGCGGAGATTATATCCTCTGTGCGGACGGCGGCTATACCCACGCGCGCCAACTTGGTCTCGCACCCCAGCTTGTGATAGGCGATTGCGACAGTTGCCCCGACGTGCCGCCTGCACTCTTGCGCAAGACACCCGCCGAAAAAGATGATACCGACACGATGCTCTGCATGCGCCACTGCATCCGCAGCGGCTTTACCCGATGCGTTATCATAGGCGGCATCGGCGGCAGACTCGACCATACCATCGCCAATATACAGTCGCTGGCGTTCGCTAAGGCGCATGGCGTCGCCGCCGTTATGTGCGATGCGTTTGAAACGGTGTTTTTACTCTGCAATCAGGACGCTTTGCTGCCCCGGCGCGAAGGCGTAAGCCTTTCGGCGTTCGCTTACACCGAAGGCTGCCATGGCGTATACGAAAGCGGCGTGAAATACCCATTGCACAACGCCACCCTTACGCAACGCTTCCCCCTTGGCGTCAGCAACGAAATCACAGGGGATACCGCCAGGGTTTCGGTGCGCGAGGGGATGCTGCTGGTCATACAATCAAAACTGCGCGAATAGAACGGGGCTCCTGGCTATTGCGCTCCCGGCCAGGGGCACGGTACTATTTTGCTTCTCTCCCTAAAGAATCATTGTTCAAACGGGAACACAATATCAAGCTTCAGCATGTCGCGCACGGCGGCGATCTCCTTTTTTACGGCGTCTCCCACGGGTACGCCTTTATCCTTGCGCTCCAGCCAGACTATATGCTCCTTTTCGCCGGCGGTATAAATTCTATCGTGCCCCGGCGCTTTTTGCGAGGCGCGAAGCCCCCGCATAATATCCCCCGCAGTTTTTCTAAAGCTATCCTCTCCCATAAAGGCGTTTGTGTCCACCGCTATAAAAAAGTGCCCCAACCCGTATGGCCGCTTGTTGCCGTTCTCATCAATGCCTAGCAGCATTTTCATAAAGCCGCCCTGCTGCAGTGCGGCGCTCAGCACCTCCACTACGGTGGCGTACCCATAGCCTTTATAGCCGCCCATCTCTTCGCCTATGCCGCCCAGAGGGGCCAGAGCGGCGTCGCCGCCGATAAGGTCTGTCAATATCTGTTCGGTATCGGTCATGGCGCCGCCGTCGCGCCCTATCACCATGCCGGCGGGCGTGCTTTTGCCTTCGCGCGCGTAAAGCTCCAGTTTGCCCCGCTGTGTAATAGATGTGGCGCAATCCAGCACAAAGGGAAATTCCTCATCCGTTGGCAGCCCCACGGTAAGCGGGTTTGTGCCCAGCATGTTTTCCACGCCAAATGTGGGCGCAATAGATGGCCGCGCGTTGGTTCCCGTGATGCCGATCATGCCGGCGTCCGTAGCCATGGTGACGTAATACCCCGCGATGCCGTAATGGGTGGAATTGCGCGCCGCCACCATGCCCATGCCATATTGCCCGGCCTTATTGATGGCCATCTGCATGCAGCGGTAGCCTATCACCTGGCCCATGCCATCGTGGCCGTCTATCACGGCGGTGGCGGGCGTTTCGCGTATGATTTCAAAGTTCGTCACGGGGTTTTGTATACCCGCCACAATCCGGTCGATATAGATGGGCTTAAAGCGGTTGCAGCCATGACTGTCAATGCCGCGGCGGTCGCTTTCCATCAATACATCCACCACGATTTTCGCATCCTCTTCCGGCACGCCATAGCCTTGAAAGGCGGCGAGCAAAAACCGTTCCATCAGTTCCCATGGTATATATGTCTGCCCCATATTACCGGTTCCTTTATTCCCTCCGTATATTTATAAGGCAAGCATACCGCACAAATTTATATTTGTAAAGCCGCGCCCGCCCAGGTTTCATGGACAGGCGCGCGACGCTTTAAAGGTATGATTTTTTTATGCCGCGCTTTTAGCGCTACGCCGTTTCAATAGCCCTGGCCAGTTTCTCCATGCGCCTTTTCAGGTTCTTTTTGGGCACCATGCCCACAAAACCATCCAGATTTTGCTCCTTTCCGCCTACATCTCCCAAACCCACCTGAATCCAACCGTATATATGCGCCTCGGTTTCGGTGTATTCAATCTTCATAAACTGCATGGCGGTGGCCATGCCGGTACCCTTTTTCCAGCAATCCTCCTCGTTAATCCGCTTTTTGTGAAATCCTTCCTCTTTTAAAACATCCTCCACAACACGGTTTACGGTCTCCCACTCCGCCCGGTAGGGGGTTTTAATGCATGTTCTTGCCACACTGATACCTCCTCTTTTATTTATATTGATCCGCCTTACAGGCAGGGCAAATCCCGCACCCCTCAGCCAAACTCAGCCCGCAGTTTTTGCAGACGTGCAGCGCGGCTGCGGGCATAGCGGCCCGCTGCTTTTTCCTTGCCCTATCGGCAAAACAGATGAGCAATATGCCGCCCGCTATAGCGATAACCGGTACGACTGCGGCCTTTATCATCACCACATATGTATCGCCCCAAAGGCGCGGCCCCGGCAAAAGCGCGTTTCTGAATAAAAAAACCGGCAGCAAACCCAATTTGATCACGCCAAAGAAAAGCAACGCGAACCCTATCAACATCATCATAAGCAAACACCCTCTTTTGAAACGATGAACATGGTCATGTAAAATACGTTCTTTCCGGCGGCGTATACGTCAGAAAGAACATACTTCCGTGTGGGCCGGCAGGTGGCAAGCCCGCGTGTAACCCCGAAACAATGGCGACGCCATTGTTTCGAAAGCTACGCAAACACATCATCCTTATCCGGGTGATAAATGGCATAGCTGTTCTTTGCGCGCCCCCTGGCGCGGTTGAGCGCCGACTCCGCCCGTTGTACAAGCGTTGCGCACTCGAGCCCATCCTCGGGGTAAAGCGCGCCGCCCAGCGAGCAAGTTACATGCGGCCCCGCCGTAAAGGCATTTCCCTGTTCGGAAAGCTCCGCCATAAGCGCCGCCGCCTGCGAATCAAGATGCGCGCGGCTGTTGATATTTTTTAAAAATACCACAAACTCATCATTTTGCAGCCTGCCCACGATATCCGTCTTGCGAAAGAGACCGCGTATACGCTCCGCAACGCTCATAAGCGCCAAATCGCCATAATCCTTGCCGCGCGTTTCGTTGAGCGCAACAAAATCGTCCACATCCACCATCAGTAAACCGTGTACGCCGCCGTCGCCTTCATCCTGCAAAAAGCGCTCTATCAGGTAAAGGGCGGCCTCTTTATCGTAAACATCGGTCAGTGAGTCACGCTTGATCTTCTTTTTTATGGTGGCGTTTTGCTGTTGGGATAATAGTCTGCCCAATAAATAGCGGGGCGTGCCGTTTGCGTCATATATCGCGTGCAGATAAAACGTATATGTAAAATACTCCTCGTTTTCGGCCCGGATGCGGATATGTGTCTCCTGATCCCGCATGCCCGCCGTCATGCCCTCGCGCAGAGCGTCTATCTTCGCGGTATCCCCGGGGTGTATGCGATTGAGTTCCTGCGTGCGCCACTTTTTAATGGGCGCGCCAAAAAGCGGCTCAAAATTTTCATTCGCCCACGCTTCGCCGCCCACAAGGTCTATAGTGAACAGTGCGTCTTTGGTATCCCGCAGCATAAGCGCCAATCGCGCCTTCGTTAGCGCGCAACCGAAGCCTTCACCCTGTTCCGTTACGCTTTTGTTGTTTTGCATGACGATATCCCTTTCCAAACCGACGCCCCAGTCTTTCTAGCGTAGCGTGCCCCTGTAGATAATACCGCCATCCATGGCAATGCAATTGCGCCCATTGCTTTTGGCTATATAAAGCTGTTGATCCGCCAAATCCAAAATTTCCGCTATATCGTCCACCCGATTTTTCGCGGGTCTTGTTACAATCAGCCCAACGCTGATGGTTACGACGGGTAAGCGCGCTTGCGCGCCCGATTTAATGCACATATCCGCTACCATGCGAATGAGCCGCTTGCCCATTTTCCGCGCGATTTCCTCATCCGCCACGGGTATCAGCGCGGCAAATTCCTCACCGCCCATGCGGCACACCACGTCACTCTCGCGTGAGAAGCAACTTTTTATGCGCCCCGCCACATCTACCAGCACCACGTCGCCTTCCGCGTGACCGTAGGTATCGTTGTAGCTTTTAAAATGATCGATATCTATATAATAAGCCGCAACGCGCCTGTTTAACCGCTTGCATGTGGCGTAAAGGCCATTCATGCGCGAAATGCCCGCAGTTTTTGTATAGAGTTTGGTCATGCCGTCCATATCGCCCTCTATACGCAATGCGCGAAGCATCTGAAAATACCCGTTGTGCAGCGAAAAGCTCAGTAGCGCCATGGCGATACCGCCGCCCACAATCTCCAGGCACGCAACGACGCCCACGCCCTTGATCGTCACCAGCGCCACCAGCAGCAATATCAGTACGGCGTATATCTTCTTTTCCTGGCCGACGGTATGAAAGGGCAGATATACCATAAGCGCGTAAAGCAACAGCACGCCCCTGTACTGAACGGGCTCATGCTCGAGATCAAAAAACACCATAATGCCTATGGCAAGCGCCAACACCGTCCAATACGCGTAACAGGCGCCCCGCCGCATACGCAATGAAACGGCGCGGTCGTTTTGCGTGATGATGGTATATGCCACATAACACAGCGAGAAAGCAATCAGCGCCAACGCAGACAAAAATAAAACCGCGTTGGCCCGCACCTGCGGGTCAAGCACATATGCCGTTTGAAGGATAAGCGCCAACGCCGCCACAAGCGTCGTGCGCTTGATTTCTATCCGCAGGCGTTGCTCGTCTGTAACGTCGTAGGCTCCTCGCATATCTTCCTCCCATGACGATTATTTTATCATCAAGGCGGTATTTTTTCCAGCATTTTTCACCGCTCTGTTTCCCGCGCTGACGCTGACGCGCTGCCGCCGCGCCATTGACAAACGTCCGCAACGGAACTATAATATGAAAGCGATTTTCATTTTTCGAGGGGGCTTATTACTGTCATGGTCAAGGGGGCATACGCCACAAAGCAAAAAGAGCTGATACACAATTGCCTGCGCGAACATGCGGGCGGCCACATCACGGCGGATATGATACACGCGCACCTTTTAGGCAGCGGCGCGCGGGTGGGACTTACCACCGTATACCGTCACCTGGAAAAGCTGGTGAATGAGGGTTCCGTCATCAAATACAGCGGGCCTGGCAGCGCGGGCGCCAGCTACCAATACCTTGGCAACCCCGACGAGCACCGCGAGCACTACCACCTTGTGTGCTTAAATTGCGGTCGTATGGAGCATTTGAGCTGCGAACTCATAGATGAGTTTTGCGCGCACATAAAAAGAGAGCACCATTTTTTGCTGGATAGCCTCAAAACCGTGTTTTACGGCTATTGTGACGCTTGCCGGGCGGAACATCCTTCATGTGAGAAGTAGAAAACAACAACCGCTTTCACCCCGCCCGGAGCAAGCGCCAACAGGCAAATCGCGCTTACTCCTTTTCTTTGGCGCCGCTTTTTAAATCCGACCGTATGGTGGAGCCAAACTGCAGCGCTTCCTTGCCGTATTTTTCGCGTATTTTATCCATGGCGTCATCCAGCCTCTCGCTGCGCGCTACAGCGCCGCCATCGTTAAGCAGGCTGATCTGCGCCGTTTTATCGCGCGTAAGCCCGCCGGCACTTACGGCAAGCAGACGTATGGGCGAGCCGCGCTTCCACGAAGCGCGCATAATGTCGATGGCCGTTTGCACAAGCGTGCGCGTGGCGTTTGTGGGCGCCGGCAACTTCCTTTGCCGGGATATCACCTTGAGCAGAGGATCTTTTACCTGCACCTGCACGGTGGTGCAATAAAGGCCCTGCCGCCTGAGCCTTGTGGCAACATTGTCGCACAGCATCAAAAGCGCCGCGCGGATATCCTCTTCGCTAACAAGATCACGATAGAATGTGGATCCGTTGCTCACACTCTTTACGGGGCTTGGTTCCCCCGCGTGGCGCACGGGGCTTTCATCCATGCCGCAGGCATATGCCCATATGGTTTCCCCGGTTTTGCCAAGCAGCGTTTGCATCATATCCGCCCCGGCGCCCGCGATATCGCCAATGGTCAGTATGCCGTATGCGGCAAGTTTATCCGCCGCAGTCTTGCCCACAAAAAGCATATCGCGCGCGGGCAGCGGCCAGAGTATACGCTTGTAATTCTCTTTTGTGATCACGGTGGTAGCGTTGGGCTTTTTATAATCGCTGCCCAGCTTTGCAAACACCTTATTGAAGGATACCCCTACCGATATGGTCAGTTCGAATTCCTCGTATATGCGGCGGCGCAATTCGTCGGCAATCTCTTTGCCGGTGCCGAAAAGATGCTGGCTGCCGGTCACGTCCAGCCAGCTTTCATCCACGCCAAACGCCTCTACCTGATCGGTATACTGCTCGTAAACGGCATTGATCTTTTTGCAATATTCTGTGTATTTGCCGTGCTGCGGCGAAACCAGCAGCAGGTGCGGGCACTTGCGCAGCGCGGAATATACCGTTTCCGCCGTGACAATCCCAAAGCCCTTGGCAAGCTCGTTTTTCGCGAGTATGATGCCGCGCCTGCTCTTCGCGTCACCGCATACGGCCATGGGCACGGTTTTGTATGCGGGTTTGCCTATGCTTTCTACCGACGCAAAATAGCTGTTGCAATCGCAATGCAGTATCACGCGCTCCACGCCTGCATCCTCCTTGCCATCCTTCCATCCATCATAACACGCACCGAACTATTACGCAACAATTTCGAACGTTCTTTCGCATTTATAGGTTTCTTATACGCTTTTGTTTTTGCGCCGCGTGAAAATCTTTAAATACTTCGTAAATACGTCTATATTTCGCTTTCCATTTTGCAAAAAAGCAGATATCCTATATAAGGATTATTTTCTTTCTTAATTTAAATCAACACAAAGGAACCGGTATGAAACGCAAAGGCAGATACCATCGAAAAAGGCGCCCCACAAAACGCTTATTTGTCATACTGCTCATACTGCTTGTGGTCATCACGGGCGTGGTGCTCGCGCTCAACCAATGCGCCGTGCGCAAAGGACACAGCGACAAGGATCTGCTGGGCTTTTGGGGGAAGACCACCCCTTCTCCCGTACCCACGGTATCCCCAACGCCAACGCCCGCGCCCACCCCGCACGCAGTGGCGGGCACCGCACCTGATACGCTGGGGCTTATAAGCGAGTTGAACCTCAACGGCGGCGATATTGCGAGCTACATACGGGATGTGCCCTTCTCCTTTGGCGAGGGCGGCAGCTACACGGCGCTTAATGGGATTATAACATTCCGCAGCGACCATTGGCGGCAGGGCGCTACCTATGGAGACGCAACCGTTACCAGCAAAACGCTCACCAAGGTTTGGTCCGCCGATACGGCCTCGCTACCGCGCACATCGGGCGCCAACGCATGGACAGGGAACGGTTGGACAGGCCAACCCCTCATCGTAAAATGGCCCGAGAGTACCCGCAATGTGATGAACCTGTACGACATGGCCAAGGGCAAGGATGGTCTGGTGGAGGTGATCTACCCCTCTCTTGACGGCATGGTTCATTTTCTCGATCTGGAAACCGGCGAACGCACCCGCGACAAGATCGACGTTGGCCTGCCCTTCAAGGGCGCGGGTTCTCTTGACCCGCGCGGCTACCCGCTTTTGTACATAGGCGCCGGCGACGCCGCACCCGCCCACCACGGCCGCGAGGCCCTTGTGCAGGAATATTTTATCTACAGCCTGATTGACGGCAAGCTATTGTATTCCTTCGGCAAAAACCCCGACCCCTACGCCCAGCGCGCATGGCACGCGTATGATTCCGCCGCGCTGGTAGACGCAGGCGCCGACACCCTTATTTTACCGGGCGAAAACGGCATACTCTATACGCTCAAGCTCAATACGCGGTATGACGCGGCGGCGGGTGCCATATCCATATCCCCCGGCGATATGCTCAAGATGCGCTACACCACCAAACGCGCGCGCGACGGTATGGCCGGCGATACCTATTGGCTCGGTATGGAGGCCAGCCCCGCCATGTGGGGGGAATACCTGTATGTTTCGGATAACTGCGGCACCATGCTCTGCGTTAATACCACTATCATGCAGGTCGTTTGGGTGCAGGATACGCTGGACGACAGCAACAGCACCCCCGTGCTGGAAGTGGTAAACGGCAAGCCCTATATCTACACATCCACCTCGTTGCACTGGACATCCGCGAGCGTGGGCAGCGGTAGCGGCGTTATCCCCATATGGAAGCTTGACGGGCTGACGGGCGAGGTTTTATGGCGGCGCGATTACAACTGCAACACCGTGCCCAATGTATCGGGCGGTGTGGAAGGTTCCGGCCTGCTTGGCAAAAACAGCCTTAACGACCTGGTTTTTTATACCATAGCGCGCACGCCCGGCCAAAGCGACGGCAAGCTGGTAGCGCTACGTAAAAACACCGGCGACGAAGCTTGGGTATACCCCATGCAAAACTACAGCTGGAGCTCACCCGTGGCCATCTATGACAAGGATAGCGGCGCGGGCTACATACTCGTATGCGACAGCGGCGGCTACATACACCTGCTGGATGGACAAACAGGCGCACTGCTCGCAAGCGAGAACTTGGGCGGCAATGTGGAAGCCTCCCCCGCCATATACGGCAATATGCTGGTGGTGGGCACCCGCCAGCAGAAGATTTGGGGCATCCGAATTGATTGAAGCGGTGACACTTTAAAAAAGTGCCGCAGGTACCTTTTAAAGCCGCTAAGGCAAGGCCACCCCGCCCGCCGCCTGCACAACCGCCTGCGCGGTGATGCCAAACGCGCTGAAAAGCTTATCCGCCGGGGCGGATGCGCCAAAGTGGCCGATGGATACCACCTTGCCGTCAAGCCCGGTGTATTTGTGCCAGCCAAAGCCGGCGCCCGCTTCCACCGCAACACGCTTTTTGATGGATTGCGGCAGAACACTTTCGCGGTAGGCTTCATCCTGTTGTTCAAACAGATCCATGCACGGCATGGAAACGAGCCTGCACGCAATGCCCTGCACGGCGAGTATATCCGCCGCCTGGTAAATCAGCTCCACCTCTGAGCCTGATGCCATCAGTATCACATCGGCCTTGCCCTGATGGGCGTCGCGCAGTATATAACCGCCGCGCATGGCCTCTTTGGATGTTTCGGCGTACTGCGGCAAATTTTGTCTGGTCAGCGCGAATGCCGACGGCGCGCTGAGGTTCAGCGCCGCAAGGTAGCTGGCCGCAGTCTCTTTATGATCTGCCGGGCGGAAAACATATGTGTTGGGTGTGGCGCGCAAAGCCGCAATCTGCTCGATAGGCTGGTGCGTGGGCCCGTCCTCGCCTACGCCGATGCTATCGTGGGTAAGTATGAACAATATCTGCCTGCCCATGAGCGCGCTAAGGCGCAGCGCGGGCTTTAAATAATCCGCAAACACCAGGAATGTGGCGCAGAACGGGCGCAGCCCGCCATAGAGCGATATGCCGTTGCAGATGGCCGCCATGGCAAACTCGCGCACGCCAAAGTGTATGTTTTTACCCCGCCTGCATTCCGGGGAAAAATATTCCTCGCCGTTGAGCACGCATTTGTTGGATGGCCCAAGATCCGCGCTACCGCCAAAGAGATTGGGCAACCGCGCGTTGAGCAAATTCAATATCTCTCCGCTGGTGGCGCGGGTCGCCTGTTTGCCTGCGGCGGCCCATAGCGCGGCGTCGCCGGTCAGGCCCTCCGGCAGCTTTCCATCGTGATAGGCCAGCCATTCCTGATATAGCGCGGGATATTTTTCCCGGTAGGCGGCAAACATCTCGTTGTACGCCCGCTCCTGCTTCTCGTAGCCCACCTGTAGCGCGGCCATATGCGCGTAAACGTCATCCGGCACCTCAAAGGCTTTGTACTCCCAGTTGAGATATTTTTTATAGGCGGCGATATTCTCTTCGCCCAGAGGTTCGCCGTGGGCG
>JAISXK010000065.1 GCA_031270585.1 Clostridiales bacterium
CTCAAACGTATCGCCGTGGTCGAGATGCAGGCAGATGGGCAGCCCTGTTTCGGTCACCGCTGCTTCTACCAGCTTCATGAGATAGGTGTGGTTGGCGTATTTGCGCGCGCCCGACGACACCTGCAATATCAATGGAGAGTTGACCTCTTTTGCGGCCTCGGTAATGCCCTGCACAATCTCCATATTGTTTACGTTAAACGCGCCAATGGCGTATTTGCCCTCGTAGGCCCTTTTGAACATTTCGGTGGATGTAACCAAACCCATACCTTTCATACTCCTTTGTTTAGGATAACAGGAATGTGATATGAACCCATGCTGTTTTTGCGGCCACCGCATATGCCATCCTGTTAAGTTAAATTATACCTAATCCCTTATGGAATGCAAATCTTTTTTAGCAAAGGCGCGCGCGGGAGCGTCGCGGCCATACATTTTACGTTGTTTATAATCCGTTTTGGGGCTATAATGAAGGTGGCGTAAAGTGGCCGGGAAATCGGTGTACGCGCCGCAAAAAGTCAGACCGGGGGCATAAAATGACCGAAAAACTGATCTCTGTCATCGTACCCGTTTTTAACGAGCAGGAAGTATTGCCCGTCTCTTATCAGCGCTTCACATCCGCCTTACGGGATATAGGCTACCCTTATGAGATAATTTATGTGGATGACGGCAGCCGCGACGGCACGGTGGATGTTTTACGCGGCATAGCCCGGGCGGATGAGCGTGTGCGCGTATTGTCCTTTTCCAGAAACTTCGGTCACCAGTTGGCCGTAACTGCGGGCATGGATACCGCCGGGGGCGACGCAGTGATCATCATAGATGCGGATCTGCAGGATCCGCCCGAGCTTATTCAAAATATGGTCGCCATGTGGGAAGACGGCGCGCAGATCGTATATGGCAAGCGCGTAAAGCGCAAGGGCGAAACCATATTCAAAAAGTTTACCGCCTGGGCGTATTACCGTTTGCTCAACGCCATGAGCACCTACCCTATCCCGTTGGACAGCGGGGATTTTCGCCTGATCGACAGGGTTGTCGCCGACCTCTTTTTAGAGATGCGCGAAAGCAATCGCTTTTTGCGCGGCATGTCGGCTTGGATGGGCTTTAAGGATGTGCCCCTTGAATATACGCGAGCCGGGCGCGAGGCCGGCCAAACAAAATATACCTTTAAAAAAATGCTTAAACTGGCGTTTGACGGCATATGCGGCTTTTCTTCCCGTCCGCTTACGCTACCGGGTTGGCTGGGCGTAGCCCTGTGCGCGCTTGCGGGGCTTGGGCTTGTGACACTGATCGTTCTGGCCATTATATCTGCGGCGCCCCCGTGGCTTTGGGCGGTGGATGGTATACTCTTCATACAGGGCGTTACGCTGATTGCGCTGGGCGTTCAGGGCGCGTATATGGGCCGCATGCTTGACGAAGTGAAGCGCAGGCCGCTGTACATCATCAAAGAGCGGTTTGGCAAGGGGGAATACTAAATGCTCCAAAGCATCACTCTATTTACGGGGCTTGGATTGCTGCTGGGCCTGGTTGCTTTTTTGCTTTTGTTTCGCAAATGGGATCTGCCTGCGTATCTGAAGCAAAACATGAAGATCAACACCCGCGTGAAGGCGGTGATATTCGTATTGCTATTGAGCTTTGTGCTGGCGCTTATGGTCTCATTGCTTGTGAAATGGCTGCACCTTAACGAAACGGCAGGCCAACTATTGGAAGGGGTTGCTATCGGCCTGAACTGCGCCATATTGGCGGAACTGTACCGTGCCATGCTGCCTAAAAACCGCGCCGCTTCGCAAGTCGGCAAAGGCGCTACGGGCAAAAACAAGCCTACTCAGACCGGAGGCAGACGCGGCAAGGGTTAAAGGACAGCAAATTGGTTGTACTAAATTTTGAATAAAGCAGGGGGATTTTTATGGTAGACGAGCGTATTTATAAACTTGCGAAAAACCTTGTGGGCTTTTCATGCAATGTGCAAAAAGGCGAAAACGTGCTGATCGAATCTATCGGCGGCAACGACCCGCTTGCGCGGGTGCTTGTGCAAGAGGTTTATAACGCGGGCGGCGTGCCGTTTGTGTGGCTGGGTGATAGCAGTGTGGACAGGGCGCTGCTTTTTGGCTGTACCGATGAGCAGTTAAAACTGCGCGCCGGGTTTGACGGAAGATTTATGGAGCATATGCAGTGTTACATCGGCGTGCGCGGGGGCGTAAATGCGTCGGAATTTTCCGACGTACCGCAGCAACAGCTCACGCGCCACCAGCGCCTTTATTGGGAGCCCGTGCACAGCAAAATTCGCGTGCCCGACACCAGATGGGTGGTACTACGCTACCCGCACCCCAGCATGGCGCAGCTTGCCGATATGAGCACCGAAGCGTTTGAAGAGTATTACTTCAACGTTTGCAATCTTGACTATTCCAGACTGGAACAGGCCATGCAACCGCTAAAAGCCCTGATGGAAAGCACCGACCGGGTATACATCGAGGGCCCCGGCACGAAACTGACATTCTCCATCAAAGACATACCCGCCGTCATCTGCGCGGGGCACATGAATATACCCGACGGCGAAATCTACACCGCGCCCGTGAAGAACTCTATCAATGGCGTGCTTAGTTACAATACGCCTTCCGTGCACGAGGGCTTTACCTACACCGATGTGCGGTTAACCTTTGAAAATGGCAAAATCATCGATAGCACGGCCAACGATACCGGGCGTATCTCCAAAGCGTTCGATATAGACGAGGGCGGGCGGTATGTGGGCGAGTTTGCGCTGGGCGTAAACCCCTACATCAATAAACCCATGAAGGATACGCTCTTTGATGAAAAGATCGCCGGAAGCTTCCATTTTACGCCCGGCGCGTGCTATAATGATGCGCCAAATGGCAACAAGTCCGCACTGCATTGGGATTTGGTCTGCATTCAGACGCCCGCTTATGGCGGCGGCGAAATATGGTTTGACGACGTATTGATAAGAAAAAATGGGGAATTTGTTTTGCCGCAACTTACCGCGCTCAATCCGGCGGAATTGCTGCGATAAGGCTTGTAGCCCGGCCCAGGCCGCAGTCAACCATAATCAATACGATAGTCAATACGATATAGATAGCAGGGGCCGTGACGCCTAAGCGCATACGAGGTTTACTCATTTAAGCACGCTTAGCGCTACAGCCCCTGTAACAATATGAACGCGTATTACCCGACACTGATGGCTTTAAACTTGCATTTTTCCATACAGGCGCCGCACTTGATGCACTTGCTCTGATCGATGGCAAATGTCTTTTTTATTTCGCCGGATATCGCGCCGGCGGGGCACACTCTGGAACACAGGCTGCAGCCGATGCATTTTTCAGGATCGATGCTGTAGCTTAGCAGCGCCTTGCATACGCCGGCGGGGCAACGCTTTTCGTTGATATGCGCCTCATACTCGTCGCGAAAGTAGCGTATGGTAGAGAGCACGGGATTAGGCGCCGTCTGGCCCAAGCCGCATAGCGCCGATGCCTTTATATTTTTCCCCAACTGCTCTAACTTTTCCAAGTCGCCGGGCTCGCCACGGCCTTCCGTGATTTTTTCCAGCATCTCATACATGCGGCGCGTGCCTATACGGCAGGGCGGGCATTTGCCGCAGGATTCATCCACCGTGAAATCCAGGAAGAACTTTGCGATGTCCACCATGCAGTTGTCTTCATCCATTACGATCATACCGCCGGAGCCCATCATGGAGCCTATGGAGATGAGGTTATCGTAATCGATGGGGATATCCAGATGCTCCACAGGGATACACCCGCCGGAAGGGCCACCCGTCTGCGCGGCCTTAAAACCTTTATTGTCGGGTATGCCGCCGCCGATATCGTATATGACCTCGCGCAGCGTAGTGCCCATGGGTATCTCTACCAGGCCGGTGTTGTTGATTTTGCCGCCCAACGCAAACACTTTGGTTCCTTTGCTCTTTTCGGTGCCCATGCCCGCAAACCACTCGGCGCCATTTAATATGATCTGGCAGATGTTGGCGTAGGTTTCAACGTTATTCAGCAGCGTGGGCTTGCCAAACAGACCCTTTACCGCAGGGAAAGGCGGGCGGGGCCGCGGCTCGCCGCGTTCACCCTCGATAGACGCCAGCAGCGCCGTTTCCTCACCGCATACAAACGCGCCCGATCCAAGGCGGATATCTATATCAAAATTGAAACCCGTACCGAATATGTCGTCGCCCAGCAGACCCATTTCCTTGGCCTGGCCGATGGCGATGCGCAACCGCTTTACGGCTATAGGGTATTCCGCGCGCACATAGATATAGCCCTGTTGCGCGCCTATGGCGTACCCCGCAATCATCATGGCCTCCAGCACGCAATGCGGGTCGCCCTCCAGCACAGAGCGATCCATAAACGCGCCGGGGTCGCCCTCGTCGGCGTTGCAGCACACGTATTTGATATCGCTGACGGGCTTTTGCGCCAGGCTCCACTTCAGCCCTGTGGGGAAGCCGCCGCCGCCACGCCCGCGCAGGCCCGATTGTTTGACGCACTCCACAACCGCTTCCGGAGTCATTTCGGTCAGAACTTTTGCGAGCGCCTTGTAACCGTCAAACGCGATATATTCATCGATATTTTCGGGGTCGATCACGCCGCAATTGCGCAGTGCCACGCGTTTTTGTTTTTTATAGAATTCAACTTCGTTCAGGGAAAGGATATTTTCTTTTTCATCCAGGCTTTCGGAATAGAGCAGATCGCGCACGATGCGCCCCTTAACCAAATGCTCGGATACAATTCTCGGTACATCCTCCACCTTGATACGGCTATAAAACGAGCCTTCGGGATATATGATCACAACCGGGCCTGTTTCGCAAAGGCCGAAACAGCCGGTAGGCACAACCTTGATTTCTTTATCGATGCCTGCCTGCTCTATTTCATACTCAAACGCCCGCACAATAGCGTTAGAGCCTGATGATGTGCACCCCGTACCGGTGCAGCATAATACCTGCGAACGGTAAAACTCCATGACTTAAACCTCCTTCAGCTTCAACGTAGCTTATTTGCTATGCGCTTCGTAATACCCAATCGTATATCCCGTAACCGGGTTGCCGTTTACAATATGCTCGGTTACGATCTTGCCCACCATGTCGGGCGTAACCTTCACATAAGTAACTTTTTCCTTCCCCGGCTGGTAAACCTCTACGATGGGCTCTAACCGGCATACGCCTATGCAACCGGTCTGCGCGACTACAACATGCTGAAGATTGCGCTTTGCCGCTTCATCCATAAATGCGGTAAGCACCGGCCTTGCGCCGGCCGCGATGCCGCAGGTCGCCATACCAACAACGATTCGCGTACCCTCGGTATCCTTGCGCAGGTTGATAGATTCGAGTGTTTTTTTGCGGATAGCCTCAAGTTCCTGTATTGATTTCATGTATCAAACACCTCCGTTTAATGAGTGAATTCCTTCTGCCAGTTCGTTTTTAATCCATTGCGAGACCTCCGGCGTGTTAAAAGGTACATCCTCGCCCAAAACCGCCCTGATCTCACGTGTATCTAAGCTATAGCCCGCATCATCCACCGTATAGCGAAACACAATATCGATGGTATCGTTACAAACGACAGTGACATAAAGCGTTCCGGCTATATCCCCCAGCGGGGGGCGGTCAAGATGAGATATTTGGTATGTCGCCTCGATATACGCGCCCTTGCCCGGCGTTGATTTTATCGTGAAACTGCCGCCCGCCCCTTCGGCCCCCGCCTTGAACATGGGGATGCCAAGGCCAACCTTTCTGGTCGTTCTGCTGGTTGTAAACGGGCTTTCAACCTGCGACAACAATACTTTATCCATACCGCGCCCGTTGTCGCTCACCGAGATTGCCATCCAATCTCCGGCGTGATCCACCTTAATCGCGATCTCAATCAATGTAGCGCCGGCCACAATGCTGTTTTGGACAATATCCAAAATGTGAAGGGAAAGCTCCTTCATCATCATAGGCGCTATCAGCCTTCCTTGCGGTATTTTTCGATGATGCCGGGGATATCGTCGGGCGTGAGCCTGCCGTAAACCTCGCCGTTTACCATCATAGCCGGGGCAAGCCCGCAGCAGCCTATGCAACGCATTGCCTCCAGCGTAAACAGGCCATCCTCTGTAGTTTGGCCGGGTTCAACCTGTGTGGCTTTTTGCAGCGCCGTAAACACATTCGCACCGCCGCGCACATAGCAGGCCGTACCCATGCACATGCCCACTGTGTATTTACCTCTGGGCATGAGCGTAAACTGTGAGTAAAACGTTGCTATGCCATATACGGTTGTAAGTGGATGACCGGTTTTTTCGGATATGTAGCGCTGCACATCTTCATTAAGGCATCCGCAAATATCCTGCGCCTGCTGCATGATGGGCAATAGACCGCCTTTTTCATCCTTCCACCGGGCAATGGCCGCATCGAGTTCCTCCGCCCGCGTGCCCCCTAAGACGCTTGTGTTCGTCATATTGACTACCTACCTCCTTTGATATATGCAAAAATGAAAAAATCACTATAGAATTGTCACACATTTATCATGGTGTATTGTATCATACCCGTTCAAATAAACAAAGCAATTATAACTTTTCCTGTTGGAAAAGCAAAAAAACTATCCATAACAGCCCGGCTATAAAAAAAATTTATGTAACTATCTTGACAAAACGTCAATAAACTATTACCCTTTCCTTGTGTCCGACCGGTCAGTCATTTTCGTTCCTTTGGACACGAGTAGTTTTTATGGGTAAATGGTTTTGGAAGAATCGGACAAAAAGCAGCGCATCATTACAGCGGCCATAGACCTGTTTTACAAAAAAGATTTTGAGGCCGCTTCCATACAGGAGATCACCGAAGCTGCGGGTATTGCCAAGGGCACGCTATACCTGTATTTTTCATCCAAAGACGCGTTGATAGACGAGATTTTTGCATATTGCAACATACGCAACGTACAAGCCTGCGACGAAGGGCTTGACGACGAACCCACGGCTATTGCCAAACTGCAGCGCCGTATGCAAAACGCCATACGCTGGCGCGTGGCCCACAAAAAGGAGGCCGTCATCGAGCAAATGTACATGAGCATTCCGGGCCGGGGCGAAGGTTCCCGTTATACCCAACAGCACAGACACTTTGCTATTGTAGATAAAATAATACAAGCAGGCATCGCCCGAGGCGAAATAAAAAACGCCCAAAGCTCCCTTTTGGGCGAAGTGTTCTTTGGCATTGGCGGCGCTTTCTACTATTACTTCAGAGAAAACCCCCGGCAGATGGAAGAAGAATACCCCTGGAGGTTGTGCATGCAGATGGTACGGGATTGTCTTCAAGCGGACGGCCTGAAACCGCCGCCTGATAAATAAACGACCACTTAGGAGGACGAGAGACTATGAAGAAGATGGTATGGATCAAACTGGCCGCGCTGTTAATGAGCGCCGCTATGCTGCCGGCGCTTGCAGGCTGTGCGCAAACGGAACAGCCGAAGCCGGAGCCCAGCGCCGCGCCCCAACCCGGCGCGGAACCCGAACCCGAGGGCATGACGCCCGGCGTCTACACCGGTACCGTCAATGGCTACGGCGGCGAAATGACCGTGGAAGTGACCGTGACTGAAGACGCCATAACCGATGTGAAGATAGGCCAAAACGGTGAGACCACAGGTATCGGATCCAACGCCATAGAGCAGATGCCCGGGCGCATCGTGGCGGCTCAGAGCATCAACCTCGATACCATGACGGGCTGCACCATTTCCAGCGCGGCCATTTTGCAGGCCACAAAGAATGCTCTTGATTTAGCGGGCGGCGCAGGTTCGGAAGCCTTTGGCGAAAAGCCCATAGGCGATACCACGCCTGTTGAAAAAACCACGGATGTGGTGATTGCGGGCGGCGGCATGGCGGGTCTTAGCGCGGCTTATACGGCTGCGGAGGCGGGCGCCAGCGTCATACTGCTGGAAAAAGCGGCTCAGACCGGCGGCGCGACAGCTACCAGCGGCGGCGACATTCTGGCGGGTGGCAGCAGCGTCCAGGCGGCTCAGGGTATTGAAGATACCGTAGATAGCCTCAAAGACTTCTGGTGGGAAGCCGGTGAAGGTCAGATCAACCGGGAACTGATGAACTCCGTGGCCGAAGAGG
>JAISXK010000068.1 GCA_031270585.1 Clostridiales bacterium
TGAACAAATGGCAGGCATACGAGCCCATCACCATCGCCTACAACGTGCCGCTTGAGGTTGTGGCCAAGCTTGAAATGCGCGCCGACGAGATGGAGGGTATCTCCACCATCCAAAGCACCACGCGCGTTTACCCCTGGGGCGGCACGGCTTCGCATATCATAGGGTATCTGAGCCGCCAGGTAAGCGAAACCACCGCCGCCAATCTGGAGCGTATGGGCTATTCGTATGAGGAATTCCGCGATATAGAAAACATTGCCGTGACCGACGGCAACGGCGACCCCAAAACCGACGAAAATGGCAACCCGCTTTACCAGATGACGAAGCTTGGCTACTCGTATAACGATTATATCGGCGTGGCCGGCGTGGAGCGCACCATGGAGCGTTATCTGACGGCAAGCTCTCTTTCAAAACGCGGGCGGCAAACGCTGGAGGTCAATAAGCACAACGCCATCATGCGCGAGCTTTCAAAGACCTACGCCAGCGACGGCGACGACGTGATGCTCACCATAGACCTGCCATTGCAGATCGTTGTGGAAAACGCGCTGCAGGACGCCATAGAAAAAGTACGCGCCTACGAAGAAGAGCAGCTCAATCAAGACCTTGCCAAGCCCGAAGACCAGCGCGATTACAAAAATCACGCTAAAATCAAGCTTGCCGAAACCGGCAGTATTGTGGTGCTTGAGGCCAACACGGGCAAGCTTTTGGCCTTGGCCAGCTACCCGTCCTACGACCCTAACCGGTTTATGCAGAGCATCTCCACAGAGGATTATGAGGAGCTGTTTGGCGAAACTTCCAACATGCCCACGCTCAACCGCGCCATTTCCACCCGCATGGCGCCGGGATCCATATTCAAGATGGCCACCGGTCTCGCCGGCCTGATGGAGGGCGCCATCACCACGGCTTCCACCATCACCGACAACGGGCCGTATATGCGCTTTGAATCGAGTGATGAAATCATTGCCGAGGACGACGCGCCCAGGTGCTGGATCTCCAACCGCAAGCGCCACATGCATGAAAACCTCAACCTGAGCACCGCGCTGGGCCAGAGCTGCAACTATTTCTTCTTTACGGTGGCCGATCGTCTCGGCATGACGCGGTTGAAAAACTGGACGGACCGGCTGGGCCTTGGCAACGTCACCGGCGTAGAGCTTCCCGCCGAGATCGCCGGCATCACGGGCGGGCAATCCTCGCTGTATAACAACACCGCCTCGCTGGACGACCAGCGCAGCAGCCTGCCGTACTATATATACCGGCAGCTGAAAGCATACCTGACGGAAATTTTGGAAAAGCGCGGCACGGATATAGACGACGCCGCCCTGGATCGCTGCGCGCGCCAATTGCTTGCCTTACAGGATGGCACCGACAGCAGCGACATGGGTAACGAGGTGCGCCGCATACTGCGCGACGAGTTAAACCTGCCCATCACGCTTACCCGTTCGCAAAACTGGGTGCTGCAAATTACATCGCTTTTGAGCGAGCTCAAATGGAAGGCCGCCATGACTATCCGCAGCGGCATGGGCCAGGGCATCACTGCGGTGACGCCCGTAGCCGTGGCGCGCTACGCTGCGGCGATTGCCAACCGCGGCACGGTATACGACGTACACGTGGTGGATCGCGTGATAGACGGCGACGGCAAAGCGGTGAGGATATTTGAACCCACGGTGTATGATAAGATAGACGCCCCCGAGGAATATTGGGACGCCATAGCAAAGGGGCTGGAGCGCGTGGTGTCGGATGAGGATACCGGCATGGCCGGCACGGCGTACAGCAACTTTACGGATGCGTTTATCAGCGAAGGGTACAACGTGCGCATCAGCGGCAAATCGGGCACGGCGCAGATATCCACCCAAGCCAACAATATCGATATTGAAAATACATCCTGGTTCATTACCATGATGCCGCGTGAAGCTCCCGAGATCGTGGTCATCACGTGCATCCCCTACGGGCTTTCGGGCTCTACGGGAAGCCGCCCCGCCGTAGAGGCCATCACCCGCTTTTACCTTGACCGCAAGGACGCCTCCGCCCGGGAAAACCTTGTGCAGGTGAACGGGCTGATGCCATAACGGGCTTTCAAACGGCCTATGGTTTTTTTTGACGGGCCGGAAAGTATTGATAAAACACGCACGGCTTGCCGCCGCTCGTAAGCTTGCGGCGCTTGTGCGCGCGCAGGCCATAGGCGCGCTCAAACTCGCGGCAGGCGCTGATGATGTGTACGCTCCAATCATGAAGCCCGGCAAACACGCCCCGCATATCGTGATAGAGAGCCTTTACGGCGCGTTCGTCCATCATCCTGTCGCCATAGGGCGGATTGGTGACGAGTATGCCGCCGGATGGCTGCGCCGATAAGTCCGCCAGAGGGCGCACGGCCCACCTTATCATCACGCCCGCTCTCTTCGCGTGTTTTTTGCACAGCGCGACGCTGCGCGCGTCACTGTCACTGCCCGCAATATCCAGCGGGATATTGCGTATACCGTCACGCGCCTCTTCACGGGCGCGTATAGCCGCGCGCGTTGCGGGGATAAAATGCCAGTCTTCCGCCGCGAAGCCGCGGCCAAACCCCGGCGCGATATTCTTTGCTATCATGGCCGCCTCGATGGGGATAGTGCCCGAGCCGCACATGGGGTCTAAAAAGGGCCTGTCGCCCCGGTAGCGGGATAAAAGCACCAGCCCCGCGCCCAGCGTTTCGCTAAGCGGCGCCGCCACGTTGCATATGCGGTAACCGCGCCGGGCCAGGCCCGCGCCGCAGGCGTCCAGCGCGATGGTGGCGGTATCGCGCAGCATGCCGACTTCCACTATAATCTCTTTGCCGGTTTCGGGCAGAAGCGTCGTATGGTACGCGCCGCGCAGGCTTTCCACAATGGCCTTTTTTACTATACGCTGGCAGTCGGATACGCTAAAGAGCGCGCTCCTGGCCGATTTGCCGTTTACATGTATGAAGCTGTCGCGCAACAGATATTCCCGCCAGGGTATGGCCTTGACGCCTTCAAACAGCTCGTCAAACGTGCGGGCCTCAAAGGTTTTTACCACTACGAGCACGCGCTCCGCCGCGCGCAAAAAAAGCAGCGCCTTAAAAAGCGCGTCCGCGTCCGCGTGAAAAAATACGCGCGCATCCCGCACGCTTTCTAAATTTATCGATAACGCGCGCAATTCGCCCGCCACCACGCTTTCAAGCCCCAGCTTGCATGTAGCCAGGCACAACATCAAGCCTTACTCCTCCAGTGCGCGCAAAATATTGTTGATGGCGTTTTTCAACCGCAGCAGCGTAACGCCGTATCTATCGGCCAACTGCGTTTTTGTCGCGTCCTCGCCGCGGTTGCGGCAGGCCAAATACTCCAACGCCGCAGCCATGGCGTATATCTGCTGCTCTTTTAGTCTGGGCGGTTCCCTTAGCGCGTTTAAATACTTTTGGAATATATCCGCCGCCTCGATCATGGTGTCGCCGCCGCGCCCGTTTTGCATGCTTTGTACGACGGCCTCCAGCACGCGCCGGTAGCTTATGGGCAGGTTGTCCTTGCTGAGCCTTCTTAACTGCACCTTGCTTTGCACTAGGCGCCCGCCCAGGTAGGCGATATATGGTTCGGGCGCGCGCATACGCTTTAACAGCGCAAACACATCATGCTTGATGGCGTCAGGCTGCATTTGATCCATCTGGAAGCGCCGCAGCATCAGCTCGGCCTCTTTATCGTTAAAGCCCGCGATCATGGTGATGAGCGCCCGCTTGGCCGAAGCATCCGGCAGGTGCAGGCTCCAGTTCAGCAGCGCGCGAAACCGCGCGTCGCCGCTCCATAGTTTTTTTAAATCATCCGCAGGCAGCCGGCTCTTCTCGTTGATGTAGCGCACGCGCCGCAAAATTTCGGCATAGGGCACCTCATAATGGCAGAGCCAGTCAACGCTCTCCTTTTTTCCATCCGCCGCGTTGTGGCACACGCGCCTGTAATAGGCCGCCACGGTATCATTGGGGTCGATCTTTAAAAGCCTGTCGTAACAATCGCGCGCAAGCTCATATCTGCCCTGCAAATAGCGGCACATGGCAAGCCTGTGCAACGTGCCCTCGTCATAAGGGTACGCCGCCTGCAGCTTTTTCAATACGGACAGCGCCTCGGCCGTCTGCTCCATCTCTAAAAACACTACGGCCATGCGGTTCCAATCCTGCATGTCCCGGCTATCTGCGGCCTTTAAAAACACAAGCTCCCGCTCCACGCCCTCTTCATCCCGCGCGGCGTGCATAAACAACAGCAGGTTGCAATGCGCCTGCACGTTACGCGAATCCTCCAGCAACACATCGCGCACGGCGCGCATGGCGCCCTCATAATCCCTGTCACAAAAATACGCCAGCGCCAGGTTGTTATGCACAAAGAGCATATCGGGCCATTTTTCCGCTGCGTCCTTTATCAGCTTGATAGCTTCCTTCGCGCGGCCAAGCTCCAAAAGGCGCCTGCCCTTCGCGCATACATTGACGGCCTCGTGCTCATCCGGCGACTGAATGCCCGGCATACTGTATAAAACATCCCGGTCCTCAATCACTTCCATCATGTCCATCGCGTCGTCCGCAAAATCGCCTTCAGGGTCAAGCGCAAGGTAATTCTCCAGGCTTTCGTACGCGTGCGAAAACTCCTGCAAGCCCAAAAAATTGCAGGCAATGCCAAAGAAGCATTCAGTAGGGCTGTCCTTCCCTGAAAGCAGCGAAAAAAGCAGGCGGTTACTCTGCTCATACCTGTGCATCTCGGTGAGCACCTCGGCTATGGCCAGCTGTATTTCCACGTTTTCTGGCTCTGCCCGCAGCGCGCGGTGGTAAAGGCTGATCGCCTCCACGAGGTCGTTCTTTTCCATGCGCTGCGAACCTAAGCGCAGAAAAAACTCTCCGTTGCGCTCAAAGGGGATCACCCTGCCCCGCTTTTTTTTGTTTGGGCTATTCACCGCCATTAAAGGCTCCTTTATACTATAGCTTCTGTTTTATTTAGCCATTTTAACATCAACCCCCGTACAGAATCAATGTATTTTTCGCTTTGCCATGAAATGCCGTTTTCACGATGGGACCGCTTATAAAATGCTGGCGGCGAAGCCTCTCGGCTGGTATACTGCTTTTAAAAAAGGGGGGCGCGCTGTGGAACTGAAGCAGCTTCGCTATTTTTACCGGGTATATCAGGACAGGAGCATGCAGCGCGCGGCAAAGCATCTGATTGTAAGCCAGCAGGCGGTATCCCAGTTGATACGAAATCTGGAAAATGAATTGGGCGTACCCATGTTCATCCGCAGCAATACGGGTTTGGAACCGACAGAATTTGCGGACTTTCTGGCTGAAGAGGCAAAGCGCATTTTGCTCAGGCTGGATACGGTCGTTTATACGATACAGAAAAAGGGCAGGTCTATCGGCGGCAGCGTGAATATTGTTTTTTTGCTGGGACATATCGGAGCGGGAAGCAGGCTCTCAACAAAAGCGCTGCTGGATTTTAAGAAAATCTATCCGGAAATTCATACGACGTGGCGATGCGCGACACCGGACGAATGCGAGAAAATGGTGCTGGAAGACGAAGCGGATTTTGCCCTCACCGTTTTCCCCGACAACTCGGAGATGTTCCATTGCGTAAAGCTATACGAGTTTGAATGGTGCCTGCTCATGCGCCATGGCCATCCACTTTCCTCCCGCAAAAGTATTGCGATGGAAGACCTTGCCGGAGAGAAACTGCTTATGCCCAAAGGAGAACAGCACGACAGGCAGCAAATTATGCGTGTTTTGCCATCGGATAACCAACCGGTCTTTCTCGATCCGCCCAATTCCTTGTTCGATATGGTGTACCAGAATATACTGGACGACGACGCGCTGATGATCTGCGCGGTTCCTCACGCAACGTTGTTTAACCCAAGTCTTGTCGCTATTGTGCCTTTTCAAACGAATCTTTTGCGAAACCAAATTTACATTCTATCAAAAAAAGAGGGGTTCCTTTCCAGCGCCGCCATGCAGGCAAAAGATTTTTTGCTGACGGAATGGGGTTTTTGCGTCAAATAGCGGCCCCGCCGCAGCGCCGTTACAACGCAAACTTGTTAGGACATACAAAAAACAACTGCTCCGTCGCGCGCTTCTTTTTTGGTATACTTGGATGATGGCGACATCACACAAAGAACGGATGTGTCGGTTCGGGCGCACTGCTTTCGCAAATGGGCGGGCGTTCACTTGCCGGCTCTTTCGTTTTCGTGCGCGGTGTCGCCCTAACAACTTGAATGGAGGATGGTATGGCATGAATCGAGTAAAAAAGTATCTCGCCGTTCTGTTAATGGCGGCAATCGTTCTCAGTCTGGCGGGTTGCGGCAATACGCAACCGCCGCAAGCGACGGAATCCCCTCTTAGCGAGGAACCCCAACCTACAGCGGTGCCGGTGGTTACTACGGGGGAAGGCAGCGCCATGGGCTATGGAGGGCAGATCACAGTGGTGATTACGCTGACGGACGGCGTGATTACGGATGTTGAAGCCGAAGGCGCGAATGAAACGGCGGGCATAGGCAGTTTAGCCATAGAGAGGCTCCCGGGGGATATCATTGCGGCTAACAGCGTAAAAGTAGACGGCGTATCCGGCGCCACGATGAGTTCCACCGGCCTGATTAACGCCGCTGCGCAAGCCTATGCCGCCGCGACAGGCGGCGAGAATGCCATACCCGCAGTGAAAATGGCTGCGGGCACCTATACAAATGAGGTATGGGCATTCTCCGTCAATGAAAAGATGGAAGTTTCCGTCACCGTGAGCGAAGACAGGATTCTCTCCATAGAGGTCGGGAAGAACGGCGAGACGGAACCCATCGTGCAAAACGCCGTCGATTTGCTGATACCGCGTATGCTCGACAGTCAATCCGTCTCTATAGACGCCATTACAGGCGCTACCGGCTCTTCCAGCGGCATCAAACATGGCACGACGCTGGCGATTGAGCAAGCTTTGCAAGCCGCGGGCACGGACACTTCCGCCATCGCGCATTTCCAGCAGCCTTCCGAAAAGCCCGGCGCGGGTACGCAGGAGGTATTGGAATACGACGTGCTGGTAATTGGCATGGGCGGCGCGGGATCCGCCGCCGCTATGAGCGCCGCCGAAGCGCAGGCGGCCGCGGGCCGTGAAGTCAGTGTGCTGGCAATCGACAAGGCGGGCAAGTATGGCGGCACTTCAGCCGTCACTTCTGAAATGATGGCCATTAACCCGCCAAGGTTTATGAAAGAAAATAAGTATGAAGTAAGCAAGGTGCAGCTTGGCGTATTCGAACGTCCTCTGGAGGATGATCGTAAGGATAAGTCCGTTTATGTGGAAAAGGACGTTATGAAAAGTGAGTGGCTCAAATATGTGGAAGGCGACGCAAAGGAGGACATGCTGGATCTGATGCTCGACTACTCTGGCGAAACGCTGGATTGGCTCGTATTTGATCACGGATTCACGTTTGGAAAGCCGCAGTTGGGCGTGGAACCTTCCGCCACCTATTTCTGCGTATACCAATATAACGGCAGCTTCATGGACAACAAGCATATCATTATTACTTATTTTGATCAGATGTATAAAGATTTCACTGATTTAGGCGGGAAATACCTGTTGGAAACCGAAGCGTACGATCTGATAGTTGATTCGGCGTCCAATACCGTAACCGGGGCTAAGGCGCGCGGCGCGGACGGCACGGAATACACCATTAACGCAAAATCCGTGGTGCTCGCTACAGGCGGTTATTGCGGCAATGGGGACATGACCACCGAGCTTCTGGGCGAAGAGTATTACCCGCTGAAAGGCAAATGGAATCAGGTGGGCATGACGCAAAACGATGGCAAGATGATAAAAGCGGCGCTGAATATTGGCGCGGGCACTTACAACATCAGCACCACGCCCATCGTGCATATCGGCGGCGGCAGGGCGATATTGCATGATTTCGAAACCTATGAGGCGGATATAAACGGGAAGAAGGAGATAGTAGCCCTCAATGACGTACCCATGATTATGGCCATCAGCAGCAATGTGATGGCGGTCAGCAAACAAGGCCGCCGCTTCAGCGCAGAATCCGGCCTCGGATTTTTGGAGCCTTGGAAGGGCGGCCCTGAGTTTTACGCCATTTGGTCTGAAGATCAGGTGCAAAGGGTGAAGAACGAAGGGTTCAGCACCGTCACCACCGGGGCTTTTATAAGCCAAGGCGGCGTACCTGTTGGTTACCCCGTCAAGGAACTGGACGATGTGATTGCCGTCGCCATCGAAAAGGGCCTTTGCTACAAGGCGGATACCCTGGAGGAACTGGCAAGCATGTTGCGCATTGACGCCAAGGCGCTAACGGATACCGTAGACGTCTATAACGGTTATTGCCAAAGCGGGGAGGATAAGGATTTCCACAAAGATCCGCAATTCCTTGTGCCTGTCGGATCTGGCCCTTATTACGCTTTCCTGGGCGCGCCTTATGCGTACAGTACGACGGGAGGGCTTGATGTAAACACGCAGTTCCAAGTGCTGCAAGAGAACGGCGCCGATCCGATTGACGGACTGTACGCAGCCGGCACAGACTGTTTGGGCGTATTGCTTTCGGATAAGAAAGCCTATGTGACATATGGCGGCTGCGCGCAGGGCTGGGCGTTTACGTCGGGTAAACTGGCCGGCCAAAGCGCGGCGGAAAATTAAGAAATGTGACTGCATAGAGCAAAAGATACGGGGGCCGGTCACCGACGGTGATTGGCCCCGGTTTTTTTCGCGCCGCAGCCGCCCGGCGTTAAACCTGCCGCGCAGCTTACCGCATGACAAGTCTGCGGCCACCGCAGACCACCGGGATCAGGACAGGTTTCATTGACGAAAAAGGCGCGTTGTGCTATACTTTCTCACGGTCGCCCCCGATTTTTAAGGCCGGCTGCCGCGCGGGCTTTTGCGGTATCCGCCCGCATGGGCGCTTCTGTTATTTATTTGAGGCTACTGTAGAGGACTTGTATATGAAAACACGCAATGACGCGTTTTGCGATTGAAACAGGAGGATATTTCGTTATGAAGCAGTACAACATCGCCATTGTAGGCGCAACCGGCATGGTTGGCCGCAAGTTCCTGCAAGTGCTGGAGGAGCGCAAGCTGCCCGCCGCAAACTATTACCTGTTTGCCAGCAAACGCAGCGCCGGCACCGCTTTGCCCTTTATGGGTAAAGCGCACACCGTGCGGGAATTGACGAAAAGCTGCTTCGACGGGCTTGCAATCGACATCGCGCTGTTTTCCGCGGGCGCGGGCACATCCCTGGAATTTGCGCCGGTGGCCGCAAAAGCGGGCGCCGTCGTGATCGATAACTCCAGCGCCTGGCGTATGGACGAAGCCGTGCCGCTCGTTGTGCCCGAAGTGAACGCCGGGGATATCCCGCAATACAGGAATAAGGGCATTATCGCCAACCCCAACTGCTCCACCATACAGGCCATGGTGGCCTTAAAGCCGCTTGCCGACGCCTACGGGCTTACGCGCGTGGTGTATTCCACCTATCAGGCGGTATCGGGCGCGGGGCAAAGCGGCTATACCGACCTTGAAAACGGCCTGAACGGCCTGCCGCCGCAAAAGTTTCCCCACCCGATAGCGGGCAACTGCCTGCCGCATATAGACACATTTTTGGATACCGGCTATACGAAGGAAGAGCAGAAGATGGTGGATGAAACGCGCAAGATCCTCTCGCTGCCCGATCTTCGCGTAACGGCAACCGCCGTGCGTGTGCCGGTGTTCCATGGGCACAGCGAAAGCGTCAACGCGGAGTTTATCAGGCCCTTCGATCTTGACGAGCTGCGCGCGCTGCTAAAGGGCGCGCCGGGCCTTGTGGTGCAGGACGACCCAAAGAACAATCTTTACCCCATGCCGGTTACCGCGGTGGGCGCCGACGCCGTATACGTGGGCCGTATCCGCCGGGATTATTCCGTGGAAAACGGCGTCAACTTCTGGTGCGTGGCCGACAATATCAGAAAGGGCGCCGCGACAAACGCCGTGCAAATCGCCCAGTCGCTGATTTCCCTTTGGGAGAACGGCGCGAAATAAGCTTACTTTAATTTTCCGGCGCAATAAAAGGTTTTACGCCGGAATGTACTTTCATATAATAGTATATAAAAGGAGGCTTCAGCATGTCCGTTTTTAAGGGTTCCGCAACCGCCATCATTACGCCGTTTAACAAAGAAGGCATCGATTACCCCGCGTTTAAAACACTGATTGAAAAGCAGATTGAAGGAAAAGCCGACGGCATTGTGGTATGCGGCACCACCGGTGAAGCATCCACCATGTCCGCCGAGGAAAAGCGCTGCGCCATACAGTTTGCGGTGAAGGAGACGGCGGGCCGCGTGCCCGTAATCGCCGGCACCGGCGGCAACAATACGCGTAACGTCATACACGACAGCAGGCAGGCCGAAGAGTTGGGCGCCGACGCTCTGCTTGTGGTAACGCCCTATTACAACAAGGCCACACAGGCGGGGCTTGTGGCGCACTACACCGCCGTAGCGGAGGCCGTGCGCATCCCCATCATCGTATACAACGTGCCCGCGCGCACCGGTCTTAATATACTGCCCGCCACCATGAAGGAGATCACCGGCAAAAACAAAAACGTGGCGGCCATCAAAGAGGCCAGCGGCAATATCGAGCAGATTGTAAACCTGGCCGCGCTGTGCCCCAATCTTTCCATCTATTCCGGCAACGACGACCATGTGCTGCCGCTTTTAAGCCTGGGCGGCAAGGGCGTTATATCGACCATAGGCAATGTGATACCGCTCGATATGCACAATCTATGCGAGGCGTATTTCAACGGCGATCACGAAACCGCGCGCGCGCTGCAGTTTAAAATTCTGCCGATATGGAAGGCCGCGTTCTGCGAGGTGAACCCCATCCCCATCAAAACCATGTGCGGGCTGCTGGGCTTATGCGAGCCGTTGCTGCGCCTGCCGCTCTGCCCGCCTTCACCGGCAAGCAGGGGGCTTATCGAGCAGACACTGAAGGATTATGGGCTGCTGTAACCGCCGCGCGCCCAAGTATAGCGCGTAACGCGATAGCCCAGGCGCAGACGAGGGGCCCTAAGCGGGCCTATACGAGAATAGGGAGAACACAATGATCAAATTGCTTATCAACGGCGCGTGCGGGCAGATGGGCCACACCGTGATACGCCTTGCGCAAAGCCTGCCGGATGCGTTTCTTGTGGCCGCCGGTATTGACGGGTGCGGCCTGACTGAAAGCGAAGGCGTGCCCGTGCTGCCCTCTTTACAGAATGCCCCGCAGGACGCGGATGTATTGATAGACTTTTCGCGGCCCGAAGCCGTATCCGACATGGCGGCTTTTTGCCAAAAAACCGATACGCGGCTCATCGTGGGTACGACGGGCCTTGGCAAAGCGGAAATGGATACGCTCAGGCACGCGGCGAAAAAGACGGCGATATTCCAATGCGGCAATATGTCGCTGGGCGTAAATTTGCAAATCGAGCTGGTTAAAAACGCCGCCGCCACGCTTAGCGAACAGTTCGATGTGGAAATTGTGGAAAAGCACCACAACCGCAAGGTGGATTCACCCAGCGGCACGGCGCTGATGCTTGCCGACGCCATGAGCGCGCAATACGCCAAGGGCCGCAGCTATGTGTATGGCAGGCACAGCAAAAACCAGCGCCGCGCCCACAATGAAATCGGCATACACGCGCTGCGCGGCGGCACCATTGTGGGCGAGCACGAGGTGATATTTTACGGCCAGGACGAGGTTGTAAGTATCCGGCACCAGGCGTATTCCAAAAACGTATTCGCGGCGGGCGCGCTGCGCGCGGCGCAATATCTCATGCAAAAGCAAACGGGGCTTTACAATATGGAAAGCATCGTGACGGAGCACAGCGTGATGTCGCACCTGTATACGGATGAAAACCAATCCGTCATCACGGTGAGCGCTTTGCCCGACGAACCCGGCGCACTCCAGGCGATATTCGGCGCCATCGCCGAAAAAGAGGTGTTTGTGGATATGATCAGCCTGACGACGCCATCCGGCAAGACGGCGGAAATCAGCTTTTCGTTGCCCAAAAACGGCCTTGCCACGGCGCTCAACGCATTGAAAGCGCTGCGCCGCGATTATCCCGGCATGGATGTTTACGCGCTAGATAACCTGACAAAAATCACCGTGGAAGGGCCCGGCATGGCGCTGCGCCACGGAGTCGCGGGCGAGCTGTTCGGCGTATTCGCCAAGGCGGGCGTGAGCATAGAGCTTGTGACCACCAGTGAAACCAAGATATCCTGCTGCGTGAAAAACAGCGATGTTTCCGCCGCGCTTACGGCGATTATGGCGGAGTTTCAACTATAGTCCTACCCGGTTTTTATAAAATCAGCCGCGCGTTCGCCGCACACGCCGGCGGACGCGCGTTGTAACGCCGTCTTTAAAATGCGTTTGTTATATTTTTTTATTTAATGACAATATATACGGTATTATAACCATCATACTGCCAAGTCCAACGCCTTTTCATATTTTCATGAAGACTTCATTTTTTAGGGCGTGTTTGAAAAATAATTTCCGGCAGCCGCGAGGCGATTTTTTCGACTGTCAAGGATCGAAAACGAAGGAATAGCAGAGCTATTTCGAGTTTGAGAGACATAGACAGGCGGAAAAAGCGTTTGTAGATGGCAGGAAGGGATTTTCTAAACACGCCCTGGTCCTATTCATTCATCTTTTTGAGCTTTTTCGCATTTAAATCCTTTGTCTTCAAGATTTTTTACCCATGCACCATCCTCTGTGTAAAAAAGCCTTTTATAATAAAATATAGTATTTGAAACATGGTGCGCGTCACGGCAAGGGATTGACACAAAATCCCTTACGTTATCGGTTCTTTCAATGTTTTGCGTCTATCGCCTCCATGTTCAAAATGCCGCTGATTCCCGGAATACCTGTAGTTTCCGGCACTTTTTCCAAAGTTA
>JAISXK010000094.1 GCA_031270585.1 Clostridiales bacterium
TGCTTGAACCCATTATCCGGCGAGACAACATCACCCAAAATGAACGCGTGGGTCGGGTTCGCGTTGGTTTCCATTTGGTGGAGGCGGGGGGAGTCGAACCCCCGTCCGAAAGCCCATCCACAGAACTTTCTACGAGCGTAGCCCGTGTTTTAAAATTCCCTTTGCCAAGCCCCCGCAGGCAGGGTCAAGGCTTTGGTAGCTTCATAAATCCCACCGGCCGCAAAGCTTAGGCCGGCTGGTTCCCCACGATGATGACGCCCGCATACCGGCCGTGGGCCTCCGGTGTGAAGACGGTCACTGCTTAAGCAGCGACGGGAACAAAATTATTGTTCTCGGTTATTGTTTAAGTTTCCGGTTATTACGCAGCCCGGGCCTGCGGCTCGCTTGATCCGTTTTTGTTGCCCCCGTCGAAACCATTTCGCCCCCATGCGCGCACAAAAGCCGGGTGTTGCAACCTACCTGTTTCATTATACGGCAAAACCGCCGCCTCGTCAATGAACCGGGCTTGCAGGCGGGGCGACAGCGTTGAAAACCAGAATTTGTAAAAAATACGCTTCACTTGACAGCCTCTTTTCGCATATTGTATGATATCTACGAAAGGCTGGGATGAGGAAAGAGTAACCCGCCGCACGCATAAAGAGAGGGTTGGCCGAAAACGGCTGAGAGCCGGCCCATGCAGGTGCCAGGGCCAAGTGCGTCCTCTAGCCGGTTGCGACAACGGCCATAAACAAGCCTAGTACCGCAACCCGTATACGCCGCGTTAAGGCAAACGAGCGGCTTTGGCAAGAAAAGCCAACGCAAACAAAGTGGAATCACGGGCACAACCGTCTTTGTAACGGGTGTGTTTTTTTGGTTTAAAAGTTGGTGTAAGCATAGCGTGCAAATTGTTTTGCGCAAAACGGTTTTGCTTATAGTATATATCGATCGCATACATGAGGTGAACTATGTTTCGTACTTTGCGCAGCGATATACGCTGCATACTGGATCGCGACCCCGCCGCGCGCAACGCGCTGGAGGTATTGCTGTGCTATCCGGGCTTTCGCGCCGTGCGTTCGCACCGGTTCGCGTATTTTCTTCATACGCACAAGCTCAAGCTTTGGGCGCGCATTGTTTCAAATATAAACAGGTTTTTTACCGGCGTTGAAATACACCCCGGCGCAAAAATAGGTCAGCGGTTGTTTATAGATCACGGCATGGGCGTTGTGATCGGCGAAACCACCGAGATTGGCGACGATGTGACGATTTACCAGGGCGCTACGCTTGGCGGCACAGGCAAAGAAGTCGGCAAGCGCCACCCCACAATAGGCAACCATGTGATGGTGGCCTCGGGCGCGCGCATACTGGGGCCCGTCACTGTAGGCGATTATGTGCGCGTGGGCGCCGGCGCCGTTGTGCTGGGCGATGTGCCGCCATGCTCCACCATCGTGGGGGTGCCCGGCCGCGTGGTACGCACATTTGCCTGCCCGGATGGCGGCGAGCCTTCGGAAATCTGCAAGCGCCGCGCCACCTGCGTCAACTCAAAAAGCTGCATGGAAGGCAGCGTGGCGGCGCCCTGCGGCCAGCCTTCCGGCATGCTGGGCGATGTGGCGTTCAAAAGCGTCACGTTAGACCAGGTGAACCTGCCCGACCCGGTGGAAAGCGAGCTTGCGGCCATACGCCTGCAACTGCAAAAGCTGGAAGCCAGCCTTATGAGCGAAAAGCGCGCGCCGTAAACTTGCATGTTTATGCACCGTAAAACCCGCGTCACGCGGGCAGAGCGTGAATGCATAAATATTCATGCTTGACACCGCGCGCGGCCGGTGATATAGTGCATAAAAAGCAAAACCGTTGATTAAGAAGAGTAGGCATCGGGATAGCTCAAAGAGAGCCGTGATGGTGGAAATCGGCAGCGAATACCTTTGCTGAATGGACTTATGAGGGCAGCCGAACGGGCGATGGTGCGCCTTAGTAGTAGCTGACGGCATTCCCTCCCGTTACCTTGGGGGAGCACCTGTGTTAGCAGGTAACGAGCCGGGCGTGTTTGCGCCAATAAGGGTGGCACCGCAGAAGTATATTAGCTTTTGTCCCTGTTTTGTTCAGGGATGAGGGCTTTTTTATTTATAAAAAATATGCGGCGCGAAGCACAAAAGTATGAAAGGAAAGAGAGTATGAAACGCACAAGTATGAAAGGAGAAAGTATGACGACACGCATACCACACAGATTTTATTTAACAGAGGCGCAACTGCCCACGCAATGGTACAACATACGCGCAGATATGCGGCAACAGCATGCGCCCATGCTGATACCCGGTAGCTATAAGGTGGCGCGGGAAGCCGACCTGTACGGCGTATTTTGTGAGGAACTGGCCCACCAGGAACTGGACAGTACCACCCGCTATGTGGATATACCCGGCGAGGTGATGGATATGTACCGCGTTTACCGCCCCTCGCCGCTGGTGCGCGCGTATAACCTTGAAAAGGAGTTGGACACGCCCGCTAAAATTTATTTTAAGTTTGAGGGTAACAACACATCCGGCAGCCACAAGCTCAATTCCGCTATCGCGCAGGCGTATTACGCCAAAAAGCAGGGATTAAGCTCGCTCACCACCGAAACCGGCGCCGGGCAATGGGGCACCGCGATGGCGGAAGCCTGCGCCTATTTTAAAATACCGCTGCAGGTGTTTATGGTGAAGATATCCAGCCAGCAAAAGCCCTACCGCAAGGCCATTATGGAAAACTTCGGCGCCGGCGTTACGCCAAGCCCGAGCGACACCACAAACGCCGGGCGCAAGCTGCTTGCCGTCAACCCCGACGACAACGGCTCGCTGGGCACCGCGATATCCGAGGCGATTGAAGTCGCCGTGAGCACGGAGGGTTGCCGCTATGTATTGGGATCGGTATTGAACCAGGTGCTGCTGCACCAATCCATCATCGGGCTGGAAACCAAGGTCGCCATGGATATACTGGGAGAATACCCCGACGTGATCGTAGGCTGCGCCGGCGGCGGAAGCAATCTGGGCGGGCTTATCGCTCCCTATATGCAGGATAAACTTTTGGGCCGCGCCAATCCGCGCATTGTGGCGGTAGAGCCCAAGAGTTGCCCCTCGTTCACACGCGGCAAATACGCGTATGATTATTGCGACACCGGCAAAATCACGCCGCTCGCAAAAATGTATACGCTGGGTTGCACGTTCACGCCATCGGGCGACCACGCGGGCGGGCTGCGGTACCACGGCATGTCGCCTATATTGAGCAAGCTCTATCACGACGGGTTTTTAGAGGCCGTATCCGTAAAGCAAACAAGCGTATTTGAGGCGGCCACGCTCTTTGCCCGCCGCGAAACCATACTGCCGGCGCCCGAAAGCGCGCACGCCATACGCGTTGCGGTTGATGAAGCGCTGCGCTGCCGTGAAACCGGAGAGGCAAAGACCATACTCTTTGGCCTTACCGGTACGGGCTACTTTGACTTGGCTGCGTATACACAATACCACAGCGGCCAGATGCCGGATTATATCCCCTCCGATGAAGAGTTGCAAAAAGGGGTTTTGCTGCTGCCCGACGTGCCTGAAGATATAGCGGGGGAATAAACCTGCGGCAAGGCGCGGCTTTTTTGTGAAAGCGGCCGTTTTCATCCCCCTTCGGGGTTTTGCCCGCAGGGCGCCGCCGATGTCGCCTGCAGCGACGTTTTACGGCTTTGCCCGCGGGCTCTTCTTTAACTGCGCGCCATCAACAAATACCGCCTTTTGGCGGCGGAAGCTTTACACGGCGCGCGCACTCTTTGTAATCCTGTAATACACCTTGGCGGTGCGCTTGTATACAAACAGGTAAACCGCCGCAAACACGAAACAGGCGGCCAGCGTGCAGTATAGCGCGATATCCCCATTCACCATGCCAAAGACGCCGAGTATGCTCACAAGCATGTTTTTGACGGCAAGCGCGTGGCAAAGCGTCATCGCCAGCGGCAGCAAAAATACCCAGAGTATCTGCCGGTTGATGGCTGCCATCACCTCATCGTCGCGCATGCCCACCTTTTGCATGATTTGGAAGCGCTCGCGATCCTCATACCCTTCGGTGATCTGCTTGAAGTAGATCATAAGCACCGCCATGGCAAGAAACAACACCGCAAAGAATACCCCCAAAAAGAGAAGCCCGCCAAACAGCGCGTAGTTTTCGCGCCTGCTCTCGAATATGGTGGTGACAAAGGCGGATTCGTGCCCGTTTTGGCGCAGCGCCGTTTGCAGGGCTTTGGCAAAGGCGATGCACTTTTCGGTATCCCCCGTCAGGTTAAAATATACGCGGTCGTCCAGCAATATGGCGTTGGCGGATTGCGCGAAATACGTATCCGCGTCGCGCCAGATGGTAAAGCGCTCGCTGAAGCTGTCGCTAAACAAAGCGTCCGCGTCGCCATAGGGCTGCGGCGCCGCCGTAACCTCCACCACAGGCGCGGTGGTGGCGGGCTGCAACTTTACGCCGTGCCGTGCCGCGAGAGGGATCATCAGCGTGTTCACGGCCTCAATATCCGCAGGCCGCCCCTCTTTTGTCTCGAGAACTGCCTGCGCGTCATAGGGCATGTTAAGGCGCGCGCTGCTTTCCGCGCCCATATACAGGGCGCTGGTGCAGGCTACCGTTACCACAAGCATGGTGCAGAACACGCAGATGCCGGCAAGCCCGCGCGCATTTTGGCGCATGCGGTGAAACATGCCGGATATCGCAACAAAGTTTTCTTGCCTGTAATAGACGCGCTTGTTGTTGCGCAGTACGCGCAGCAACATGATGCTGCCCGCGTGAAACAGCAAGTATGTGGCGATGATGACCGCGACCGCCAGCGGAAAGAAGAATAACGCCGCCGTTACCTCTGAGAGTATCTGCGCAAGGGAATATGCCCCCGCCAGGAGCGCCACGCCCAATATGGCGCGCGGCGCAAGCAGTCTTGCGTGGGGCTCGCCCGCCTTTTCGCCCTTTAGCATATCCATGGCGCTGGTAAGCCGTATGCGCAGGCTGTTCATGACGTAAACGGCAGCGAATATGATAAAAAACAGCGCAACCGTGCCAAAAAACGCCACGCCCGGCACAATAAAGCGTATACCCTCCGCAGCGGCTTGCATCATGGTCAGCAGCAGCATAAACAAAAGTCTGCCCAGCAACAGCCCTGCCGCCATGCCGCAAAGCACGCCTGCCGCGATCACCAAAAGCGTTTCCCACCCGAGTACCCGCGCCACATGCGCGTTTGACAGGCCCAGCACGCTATACAGCCCAAACTCGCGCTTGCGCCGTTTTGTCAAAAACGCATTAATATACAGCATGAAAAAGAAGCAAAACAATGTGATGAGCACAATACACATCGTAAATACCGCCCGCGTCGTTTCACCGTTGGGCATATGCGCAAGTCCCGGCGAAAAGAGCATGGCGAGCGTTAAAAAATACACCGCCGTCATGATCATCACCGCAAGGAAGTACGGTATATAGATTTCGCGGCTGCGCTTCACGTTGGCGAGGGCCAGCCGGAAATAGAGCGAGCCGCCGCGCTTAGCCCGCGCGGCAAGCCTGCCCGCATCCGGGGATATGGCTTTAGACAACGCGTTCGCCCCCTTCCTCCAGCACGGAAAGGTTCATCACAATGCGCTCGTAAAATGAGCGGTTGGGGCTCTCGCCGCGATAAATCTGGCTGTGTATCATGCCGTCGCGGATGAACAGCACCCGCCCGGCGTGACTTGCGGCCAGCGCGCTGTGCGTTACCATCAAGAGGGTATGCCCCTGGCCGTTGAGCGCCGCAAAAAGCTTTAACAGCCTGGCGGAAGCGCGGCTGTCCAGCGCGCCGGTGGGTTCATCCGCCAACAGCAGTTTGGGCCTTGTGATGATGGCGCGGCCTACCGCCGCGCGCTGCCTTTCGCCGCCCGATACCTCGCAGGGGAATTTGTGCAGCAATCCGGTTATATCAAGCTTTTCCGCCACGGGCTCCAGCCTTGCCTCCATCTCCGCCGGCGGGGTCTTTGCGAGCACCAGCGGCAGCAGGATGTTGTCCCGCAACGAAAACGTATCCAAGAGATTGAAATCCTGAAATACAAAGCCCAAATTATCCCGCCGGAAGGCAAACAGATCCCTGTCCTTGATGGCGCGAAAGCTTTTGCCCTGCAAATATACGTCGCCGCTTGTGGGCTTATCCAATGATGCGATGATGTTTAAAAGCGTGCTTTTGCCCGATCCCGACGGGCCCATAATGGCCACAAACTCGCCTTGCCCCACTTCAAGGCCGATATTCTTGAGCGCCACGCATTGCTTCAACCCCAACCGCGTGTTGAATATGCGCGTGATCTGCTCCAATCGCAGCAGTTCCATCTCATAAACCTCCAGTTTCCATGTTTTGCGGATAACTTTTGTTACCCATGCTTTAGTGTACCCGCATGCATGCCGTCCTGCCATTTGCCAAGCTTACAATTCTATACGCGACCCTTACAATTTTGTCACTCAACAACCTGCGGCGGGTGTTGCGGAAAATATAGCCGCGCCTGCGTGCCTTCGCCGGGCGCGGATACGAGCTCCAGCCTGATGTTCAGGGCGCCGGCTACGCGTTTAGTTAAAAATAACCCTATGCCGCTCGCGCGCTTATCAAGCCTGCCGTTATACCCCGTGTACCCGTGCTCAAATACGCGCGGCAGGTCTTCCGGCCGTATACCGATGCCGGTATCGGCGACCACCAGCGCGCCGTCCTTCTTATGGATATGTATTTGCCCGGCCTTGGTATATTTGACGGCATTGCTCAACAATTGTTCCAGTATAAAGGCAAGCCACTTGCCGTCGGTGTAGGCGCGGGCCGGCAATTCGCCCACCGTTACGCCGATATTCTTTGCGATAAACAGCGCGGCGTACTTTTTTACGCTCTCGCGCACGATGGGCTCTATATCGCATTTTGTGATGACGATATCGTTTTCCAGCGCCGTGCTTCTCACATATTGCAGCGCCATATCCACATAGCGCTCGATTTCGAATAACTCGCGCTTTACTTGCCCCGGCTTTGCGGCCGGTTCCTCCGCCAGCAGGCGAATTGCCGATATAGGCGTTTTGATCTGATGCAGCCAAAGCGTATAGTAGGATTCCGTTGCCGCGTAATGCTTCTTCAGGCGCTGCGTTTCATCAGACAGGCGTTGCCGCAGGCCCTCGGCTATGTGGGCGTAGGCCTCCTCAACGGCGGTATTGCCCGGCGGTATTTGCTGCTCAAAATGCCCGATGTTGCGCAGCACCTCTAAAAGCGCCCGCAAGCGCCGCCGGTACAGCGCGCCCGCCACAACCGCCACCATCACAAAGGCGCCCGTGAGCAAAGCCGCCGTATATAAAAAATCGGTGAGCGATCGGCGTATCAGCCCCGCGTATGCCGGCGCCAGTACAAGCGAGAGCATATAATACAGCAGCAGGGGTTTGTGGCTTTTAAAATATTTAAGCATGGTTTATAAATCCGTCGTTTAACATATACCCCTCGCCCCGCCGGGTATGGATGCACCCGCCAAGCCCGGCGCCGGCAAGTTTTTTTCGGAGGCGGTTCATATTGACGGTGAGCGTATTATCGTCGATATAGCTGTCGCTATCCCAAAGGGCAAGCATGATATCCTCACGCGGCACCACCGCGCCCTTTTTGCTCAAAAGCAGTTGCATGATGCGCAGCTCGTTTTTGGTAAGCTCTATACGCGTTTGGCCTGCTTGCAGGGCCGCCTCGCCCGCCAGCAGCGTGGCGCCCATAAACGCCGGATACTGCCACGCGGCTTGCTTTGCGCGGCGCAGCACCGCCTGCACCCTGGCTATCAAAACCTCCATAGAAAAAGGCTTCACAATATAATCGTCGCCGCCCAGTTGCATAGCCATCACGATATCCATATCCTCGCTGCGGGAGGATAAAAATATCACGGGCGTTTTTTCGGTTTCGCGCAGGCGGGCGCACCAATAGTAGCCGTTGTAAAACGGCAGTGAAATATCCATCAGCACCAGATCCGGCGCAAATGCCCGTAGCCGGCCCAGCACATCTTCAAAGTCTTCCACCGCCATGGCCTCAAACCCGCGGGCCAACAGCCCATCCCGCACGGCTACGGCGATGGTAGCGTCATCCTCTACGACGCATATGCGTTTTTTTTGCGCCTGCGGCGGTTTATTGTTTTGCATCTTCCTTCATCAATCAATCCTGCCGGTATTTCCGGTATCGTACCATGTTTTTCCGGCGGAATGAAAGGGGTTAGCCCATAGGTTCACAATATGTTCTTCAATTTTTCCCATAACGGCGCTATCAATATAGCCGCAGGTTATTTTGTTTTGTAGCACCAATACCATTCGTTGCAGGCCAGACTGAGCAAATCCGGGTCATCCACCCTTTCCATCATCTGGTTGTATGTAGCCGGCACACCCGCAAGTCCCAGTTGTCCCGGTTGCCAATCCGCAGGCGTTGACGCGTTGTGCGCGTCGGAAAACTGCAGCGCCGAGACCAGGCGAATAATCTCCGTGATACTTCTGCCGTTCGTCATGGGGTAGAGCATGACGGCGCGTATCACCTGGGCGGGGTCAATGATAAACACGCTGCGCACCGTGGCTTGCGTATCCACATCGGGCGCGATCATGCCATACAACCTTGCTATATCCCCCACACGATCCGCTACGATGGGGAAGGGAATATGCACGCCCGTGGTTTCATATATGCTCTGCACCCACGCGAGGTGCGAGGGGTTGCTGTCTATACTCAGGCCCAACAGCTTGGTGTTCAGCCCCTGAAAGGTATCCGCCGCCTGGGCAAAGGCTAAAAACTCCGTGGTGCACACGGGCGTAAAATCGCCCGGGTGCGAAAAAAACACCAGCCAGCTCCCTTTAAAATCCGACATCTTCAGCGGCCCGAACGTAGAGTTTGCCGTAAACTCCGGCGCGTGCATGCCAATAGTCAACGATTGTGGTTGTTCCATCATAAAACGCCTCCGATTTTCTCTTTTTTAAGAATAGTATGCCGGGGGGAAATGGGCCATGCATGTACTCTCGGGGCGCCCCGTTCGCGCCGCCCGCAGCCAAGTGCGCCCCCGCCCATATACGCAAAACAAAATGTGGTTTTAATATAAGATTTCGCGGTTGTACGCACAAGCCGGATTTGTTATAATTGATAAAATTATGTAAACGCAAGCACGCAGGGAAAGGGAGAAGGGGCAAGCATAGTTTTTTTAAAAATAACAAGGGGGTTTACGAGTGATAGAAAAAGCGCATCGTAAAGATGAGATCGGGTATCTTCCCGATGAATCGCCGTCGTTTGGCAAGTTGATCATATTTGCCTTTCAGCAGGTATTGGTCATGTTCCCGGCCACGGTCACAGTCGCACTTCTTACAGGGTTTCACGTCTCCACGGCAATATTCGCAAGCGGTCTTGCCACACTATGTTTCCTGTTCATCACAAAAGGCAAGCTGCCGCTATATTATGGCTCCAGCTTCTCCTACATCGCGGCGATTGTAGGCATAACGGGGGCGTCCTTTGGCGCGGTCGCGCCTGACGCGCTCATAAGCCGGGCGCAGTTTGGCATTATATGCTCGGGCCTGGTGTCGATTATCGCGGGCCTGATCGTAAGCCGTTTTGGCATGAAAACCATAGAAAAGGTACTGCCGCCCACGGTTACGGGATCTATCGCGCTCGTGATTGGCATATCGCTTGCGGGTACTGCCATTACGCAGGCAGCCGGCTTTGACGCCCAAACGGGGCTTGCGAGCGCCAACTGCTGGATAGCCGCGCTGATAACGTTGCTTGCCACCGTATTGTTTTCGGTTTACCTCAAGGGCGTGTGGGGGCAATTGCCCATACTGCTGGGCATTTTGGTGGGGTATATCGCGGGCATATTTCTGGGGCTCGTTGATTTTTCCATCATCATGCGGGACGGGGTCTTCTCCTTACCGCATTTCACGCTGCCCACGCCAAGCCTTACCGCCGTGTTGGCCGTTATGCCCATCGCCATCGCCACCATACCGGAATCGACGGCACATGTGTTCCAGCTGGATATTTATGTGAACGACCTTGCGAAGAAAAAGGGCAAGGGCGCATACAAAATAGCCGACAAGCTGGGCTTGAACCTGATTGGCGACGGCATAGGCGATATCGTAGCCTCGCTTTTCGGCGGCCCCGGCGGCACAAACTATGGTGAGAATATTTCCACCATGGCCATTACGAAGAACTTCTCTGTTAAAATGCTGGGCATGGCGGCGATACTGTCCATGGCGCTGTCGTTTATCGGCCCGCTTTCCAACCTGATCAATACGGTGCCGGGCGCGGTCATCAACGGCGCGTGCATATTCCTGTTTGGCGTAATCGGCGCGCAGGGCGTGGCCATTATGATCAACAAAAAGGTGGATTTGTTTGACGCGAGAAACCTTGCCGTTATCGCGGTAACGCTCGTAGTCGGCTTGGGCGGGCATTACGGGTTCCCCAACGGCATGATACCGATATTCGGGGCCCATATCCCCTCTATCGCAACGGCCGCCATTGTGGGCATATTGCTTAACCTTTTGCTGTCTGTCGGCCGCAAAAACAAACGAGCCGAAACGGAATAGGCCATATAAAACAGGGTATCAAAAAGGTGGCAAGCCCGCTTTTTTAAGGCTCGCCACATCCCCAAAGGCGATTGCAGGCCGCCCCGGTTAAAAGGGTTGACGGATTTTTTGAAACGGCTAAAAATTTCTATGGGGCCGTAGCCCTTCCTGGCGCTACAGCCCCAATCCCCATAAAACCATAGCCAAACGGCATACTTGCCGCCTGGTAAAGCAAGGTTATTGGGCGTCGCCAAAATCCGCCTCAAAGGCGCCGGCCAATTGTTCTTCCCAATCGCCCAGCGGTTGCAGTTTGCCAAAGAAGAAACGCATGTTGGCGGGCTCTTCCACAAATTTTAACCCGCCGATCACGCGGCGTTTTTCATGCAGCCAGGATATACGGTCGATGGCGTAGCGCACCTGGGAAAGCGTAAACACACGCCTGGGCATGGCAAGCCGCACAAGCTCCATATCGGACAGCCTTTCGGCGCCGTCGGGATCGCGCTGCTCGCTCATGGTGCCGCGCTCCATACCGCGTATGCCGCTTGCGAGGTACACCGCCACCGTCAACGCGCCGGCGGGATATGCCGTTTGCGGGATATGATCCACAAACTTTGCGGCGTTCAGGTGGCAGCCCAGGCCGCCGGCCGGCGTTACCACGGGCACGCCGCGCTTTTTTAGCTCACCAACCATATAGGCGATGAACTGCGGCCCCTGAGATATGATATCCTCATCCATCGATTCTTCCAATCCAACGGCGATAGCTTCCATCTCGCGCACGCTCATGCCGCCATATGTCAAAAACCCTTCAAACATGGTGACATGGCCCTTGAGCTCGTCATAAATCCCCTTATTGTTCATGCACATGCCGCCGCCGCGTGCAAAGCCCAGCTTGCGCGCCGAAAAATAGATGATATCCATCGCCGCGGCAAGCGTGTGGGTGATCTCTTTTGTACTCATATGCGAAAACGCTTCCTCGCGCGTTTTGATGAAGTACAGGTTATCCTGCCAGAGGCTGGCGTCCAGTACGGTGCGGATTTTAAACGCGCGCGCAAGCGCGCATACATCCAGCGCGTTTTGCAGCGAGAAGGGCTGCCCGCCTATCAGGTTGGTGCCGGCCTCCAGACGGATAAAGGGTATGTTTTCGGGCCCCACATCATTGATCAGCGCCCGCAGCCGCAGGATATCGATGTTGCCCTTAAAAAGCTCCCGGCTTTCCGGCCGCAGGGCTTCGGGATATACGAGCTCTTCCACGCGGCCGCCCATGCGCGTGATATGCGCTTTGGCGGTGGTAAAGTGATAGTTCATGGGAATGACGGAGCCGGGCTTTACATATGCCTGCGCCAGTATATGCTCGCAGGCGCGGCCCTGGTGCGCGGGCAGCAGGAATGCGGTGTTGAACAGATGGCGCACGGCGTCGCCCAGCCGCGTAAAGGTGGCGCTGCCGGCATAGCTGTCGTCGGCGCGCATCATGGCGGAAAGCTGTTCGTCGCTCATGGCGTTCACGCCGCTGTCGGTCAGCATATCCAAAAAGATATCCTTTGTTTCCAATAAAAATGTGTTGTTGCACGCCTCGCTGATTGCTTGCAGCCTTTGCCGTATAGGGGGGAATTGCAGCTTTTGCGCGATTCTGACCTTATGCAGTTCCAAGGGTATGGTCTCGCCGCTGAAAAATGTTACGTTCGCCATAAATTTGTACACTCCTTCAAACAATATTGGTTGAAGGCATCATTTGGCGTTGATGCCGTCACAAAGCGGCCATAATAAAAGCGCCGTCCTCTTCGTATGAAGAGGACGAGCGCCAAACCCCGTGTTACCACCTCTGTTCGCCTGCGCCTCACGACACAAGCCTTTTCAAGTACCGGATAAACAAAACCTATACTCTACCACGTTAACGGGTGAACCCGGCTCAGCCTACTCGGTACGGGGGCGGCGCCCACTTTGGGTAAAGCCCCAAACCTTTTGGTGAGATGCTGCTTACGTGTATTCCCCGGCCGTACCCTGCCGCCTTGCACCAACCGGCGGTTCTCTTTAGGGCCGTAACAATATTTGCACCGGATACTCTTTCGTAGTCATAGCATGTTTATATGAAACTGGTTGCAATTATACGCAAATGTTTCGCCGCTGTCAACATAAAAATATCTGTTGCTGTAAAAGATATCCAACTTGACAATATGCGGCTCTGCTTCTATAATTGTTTAGAAACTCGCAAAGCGGCGGCAAAAAGCACTGCGTTTGGCGGGAAATCTGGAGGCGGTTTTGTATATGGCAGCAGTCAGTCTTACGCCTGAAGGCGTCGCGAAATACGAAGAACGGCTTGAATATTTAAAAACGACCCGCAGGATGGAAATTGCCGAGCAGATAAAGGTGGCGCGCGCGTTTGGAGATCTGAGCGAGAACGCGGAGTACGACGCGGCGAAAAACGAACAGGCGAGAAACGAATACGATATACAGCAGATCGAAAACATGCTGCGCAACGCGGTGGTGATCGATGAAGAGGCGCTGGATACCGAAACCGTAAACGTAGGATCGACCGTCGTGGTCAAAAGCGCCGATGCGGGGATGGAAACGACATATCAAATCGTAGGATCCGCCGAATCGAACCCCATGGAGGGCCGTATATCCAACGAATCTCCTGTGGGGAAGGCCATTGTAGGCCATCGCAAGGGCGAGGATGTGGATGTAATCACGCCCGGCGGCATTGTGCAGATGCGTATCATCGATATTAAAAAATAAAACGCGGCCCCATAGCGCCATATACGGCGCATATGCTTTGGTCATGCGTGGCAAGAGGTAACCATGCGGGAAAGGGAACTTGTGACGCCGGTGCCGGGTGGGTGCGCGGATACGTCCGCGCAGCAACCCGAAACGCAAGAAATGAGCGAACAGGAGCTTGGCGCGTTGCTGCGGATCAGGCGTGATAAGCTTGCCGCGCTGCAGCAGGCGGGGCAGGATCCTTTTGAAAAAGTTACCTATGACCAACGGCAGCACAGTAAGGATATACTGGAGAATTATGAGGCGTTTGAAGGCAAGCCCGTGAGCGTTGCGGGCCGTATGATGAGCAAACGCATTATGGGCAAGGCAAGCTTTGCGCACATACTGGATAGCCAGGGCGCCATACAGGCGTATGTGCGCAGGGATGATATTGGCGAAGAATGCTACGCCGCCTTTAAAAGCACGGATATTGGCGATATACTGGGCGTGGAGGGTACCGTATTTAAAACCCGCACGGGTGAAATTTCCATACATGCCACATGTGTGACGCTGCTTTCAAAATCTTTACGCCCCCTGCCGGAAAAATTCCACGGCCTGAAGGATAACGAGCTGCGTTACAGGCAGCGGTATGTGGATTTGATTATGAACCCCGCTGTGCGCGATACGTTTGTGAAGCGCAGTCGCATCATATCCGAAGTGCGCCGCCGCTTGGATGACCAGGGCTTTTTAGAGGTGGAAACGCCGGTTTTGAACACCATACCCGGCGGGGCCAACGCGCGCCCCTTTGTAACGCGCCACAATACGTTGGATATCGATTTGTACCTGCGTATCGCTACCGAGCTGCCTCTGAAGATGTGCATTGTGGGCGGATTGGAGCGTGTATATGAGATCGGCCGTATTTTCCGCAACGAGGGGATGGATATCAAGCATAATCCCGAATTTACCACGCTGGAATTATACCAGGCCTATACGGATTACCACGGCATGATGGCTCTCGTGGAGGACTTGATCGCCCACTGCGCGAAAAGCGTATTGGGAGATACCCATATTGTGTACCAGGGCGAAGAGATAGACCTGACGCCGCCATACGCGCGTATCACTATGAACGACGCCGTAAAAGCGCATACCGGCGCGGATTTTCTGGCCTGCGGCAACGCGGACGCGGCGCGCGCGCTTGCAAAGCGCATGCGTCTCGATTGGGAAGAAAGCGATATATCCATAGGCAAGCTGCTGTATTTGGCGTTTGAAACCTTTGTGGAGGACAAGCTCGCGCAGCCGACCTTTATATTGGATTTTCCGGTGGAGGTTTCGCCGCTTTCCAAACGCAAGCCGGGCATGCCCGCTATTACGGAGCGCTTTGAGCTGTTTATCGGCGGCAGGGAATACGCCAACGCTTTTAGCGAATTGAACGATCCCATTGATCAACGCGGGCGTTTTATGCAGCAGGCGCAGCAGCGGGGAAAGGGCGATGACGAAGCCATGATGATCGACGAAGACTTCTGTCTCGCGCTGGAGTACGGCATGCCGCCCACAGGCGGTATTGGCGTGGGCATCGACCGGTTGGTGATGCTGCTGACGGACTCATACTCGATCCGGGATGTGCTTTTGTTCCCCACCATGAAGCCAAAGGGCGTTTAGGGTGCTAAGAAGCCCAAAAACAAAGTCTCTTTTTTTGTCAATTATTCCATACCCGCATCAATCTGTGTCGGCATATCCACCACAGCGCGTGTTTTGCCAAGCGGACGTAATATCCGAAGTACGGTGCCAAGCTGCGGGTCCGTGCCGCCGCTCTCAATTTCCGTCTGATCGCCGGGCGCAAGAGCATCCATATTCTGATACGTTTCATCCCGATTGCGCGTCTTAGCCTTAAGCCAAAGCGCGCCAATCAATATTACGAAAAAAAGCAATTGCCGCCGTATGTATTGTAATAGGCGCGTGAAGACGCCCATTCGGTACCCTTGGATGCCGTGCGGAAATACATCACCTCGCTTGGCAGTATGGATCCATTGAGCAACACATCGCGCACCGCGCGCACGCACATATCGGACGGCCTGGAAAGCCGCAGCTTGTTGGCGTTATCGGCGGGGCTGAACTGCGCGCCGCTGCCCTGGAATATCACCCGCTCTATGCTGTTGGGAAATTTGGAGCTT
>JAISXK010000112.1 GCA_031270585.1 Clostridiales bacterium
TAATCAATTCATAAGCTTCCGTCTCCAGCATGTACTTTCCGCCCAAATCCGTAAAGGAGCTTGCCAGCTTATCGAAATTCGCGGCGATTTCCCGTTTGTTATAGCCATACACGGGCGCGTCCGGATATTCCGGTGTAAAATTGGGGAACCATTGGAATTTAACCTTGAACCAATCCGCCGGGGTAAAGCCGGGCTTGGGGTCAAAATCAAACAATATGCCATGATCTATCGCCAGCCAATCCATGGACGGACCGGAGTTGGCAAAGAACATGTCGAGCAATTCTTTTTTCGCGTCCCCCTCGGTATATTCCGTCCACGCTTTATAAAGAGCGTCCGCATCGGTGAAATCCTCACCATTGTTGTGCTGTTCCATCACGCGCTGCGGGTTGATGGACATAATCTCGGAGGTTAACGCCGTTGTGCCGCCATAACGGCCTTGCTTCTCAATAATCAGCACATCCATGCCTTCTTCCGCCGCGCGAAGGCCCGTATACGTGCCGCTGCCGCCCATGCCGATAACGAGAACCTGTGTGGCTATTTCTTCGCTGCCGCCGTCGGCCTTCTCAGGCGCGGTTTTAAACGCGCTAATCGCGGCTTCACCGCTGCCGCCGGCCGCCAGAGCTTGCTTGATGCAAGCTTCCACAGCCAACCGGGCGGATGCGCTCGTTGCTGTAGCGCCGGTCACAATATCCACACTTACAGATTGGTGTTCGATTATACGGGGAAACAAGACTTTGGCAACCGTATCCACCATGGAAGCCGTATCGCCGGAATCCTCTCCAAAAGCGATAGATTCGATGGCGTCTTCGGATACCGTTACTTCCAAAACGTTGGGCCATGCCATGCTAAACCCATAGGCTTCGGCCGTATACGTTCCGGCCAGCATTTTAGCTTCACCTGCGGCGTCCGGGGTTTCGCCGCCTGGCGCGGGCGTTCCGTCCTCCACGCCCGGAGCAGGCTCTTCCGTTGGGCCCGGCTGTTGTTGCTGGCAACCGATTGCAAGCAGCAATAGTGCTATCAACATGATAGCCAAACACTTTTTCATCATACTTAATCCTCCTGTTATTTTTTATTGATATTGCGCTCAAAAAGCAAATAAAAGGGAATGAGCGCTTCCCCTGCTTTTTATAAAACGGATAACAGCGCGGTCGTTGCGTTCTTCCCGTTCAACGATCTCATTAATTGTAAACATGGTACATATGTAAAGTATATCAAATGGCGGATGTTCGGGTCAAGCGCCTTATTTGGGGATTTCGAAAATCATACAAAATATAAACGCCTTGACAAACAGGTAAGGGTGTGGTAGCCTGATTTTAGTTAGTATTAACTAACTATTATTTTGGTTTTGCGTTAGCCGAGGCTTACCGAAGGGGTTAATCGGTGGAGTAAAGATGCCAACACTCTCCGGATAGGCAGCGCGATATACGTTGCCTGCGAAGGAAGGTTAAAAAGCCTGATGGTTATGACCACCGGGCGGACAAATACGTTTCCGGGCTTTATGAACCGGCCGGTTATGCCTGGCACAGGCGCGCTTGCGGTAATCTGCGCGGTTATCGGTATGCTATTGGCAAGGCGGCGCTCAAAAAGCATTTTGTTAAAGCGGGGATGGTATGGGGAGACAGCGTCATGATCAAAAAATTTTTGCGCAACTGTCGAAAACCGCAAGGGTGGATGGGGCGCTTCACTGTAAAGGGTATGAACTTCGGTCACGCCGTTATCAGCGAGTGGGGACTTTCGCGTCTTGAAATCTCAAATGACGCGCGCGTTCTGGATATAGGCTGTGGCGGCGGGGCAAATATCGAACGCCTGCTGCGCATGTGCCCCGCCGGCCGCGTTGATGGCATCGACTATTCGGAGGAGAGCGTCGCGATCAGCCGGAAAAAGAACTCATCCGCGATTGGAAAACACTGCGACATACGCCTTGGCCCGGTGAGTTCGTTGCCTACGTGATCGCCTCATTGCCGCTGCAGCTTATCCTCGCTGTGGCAAACGCGCTGCTGATAGGCTTCACTGCCATCTGGCTGTATAAACGTGTAGCAAAAGCTTTGCTTAGGTTGGGACTATAGAAAAATCAATTTTAGAAGGGATGGAAAAATAATGGAGAAAGCAGAGAAAAAACCAAAACAGGCTAAGACGGGTTTCGCAAGGCTCTTTGAACTGGCCATGACGAAAAAGCCTCTCGTCATCGGCTCGCTCGTACTGGCTGCCCTGGCGGCGGTGGTCAGCTTCGTACCGTACATATCGATCTACTTCATCATAAGAAGTATCATCGGAGCGCTGCCGGATATATCAAATGCCGACGCGGCATATATCATCCGCTGGGGCTGGATAGCCTTTGGAGGAGCTGTCGGCAATATACTCATATATTTCGCGGCCCTGATGTGCTCGCACCTTGCGGCGTTCGGTACACTATACAGGCTGAAGGTCGATTTCGCTTCGCACTTGGCGCGCGTGCCGCTGGGGTTCCACGTGCTCATCGGCAGCGGGAAGCTGCGTAAAATAACGGACGACAATATCGAAAAGATCGAGAGCTTCATCGCGCACCAACTGCCCGACCTCGCGGCGGCCGTTGTTGCGCCGATCCTGCTGTTTGTCCTGCTGTTCGCGGTGGATTGGCGTTTCGGACTGGCCGCGACGGTCGGCGTCGCAGCCGGGCTTTTTATCTACACACGGATGGTAGGCGACCAGGGCGCGCAAGCAAACATGAATCGCTACCAAAGGGCGTTGGAGGATATGAACAACGCCACTGTGGAGTATATCCGAGGCATATCCGTCGTAAAGGCGTTCCGCCAGACGGTGTATTCCTTCCGGCGGCTATACGACTCTATCAAAAAATATACGACGTGGACGATTGAGTACACGCTGAATATGAAAAACGGCTACGCCGCCGGCGTGACCGTCATACAAAACGTATTCTTGTTCATCATGCCCGTCGCCATACTCATCGCCATGCGCGT
>JAISXK010000026.1 GCA_031270585.1 Clostridiales bacterium
AAACGCCATTTCGCCGCGTTATCCGGTATGTTAAAGTTTGTAAGCACCGTGCACAACGCGCCGTTTTCCATGCGCAACATCACTGCGGAACTGTCCTCCACCTCATAGGCAAACGTCAGCGTATCATGGAAGCCCACCACTTCTTTTACTTTGGTTCCCAATACATACTGCATCAAATCAATGCAGTGCACGCCCATGTCCGTCATAGCGCCGCCGCCGGCCATGGCCTTCTGCTGCCGCCAGTTGCCCGGCATATCCGGACACCAGCACGTAAACTGTGAAAAGCCGGAAACGACATCCCCTATTTTCCCTTCAGCGATATCCTTTTTCATCTCCATTATATAAGCGCCAAAGCGCATCATCAGGCCGGCGGCCATGAGCACGCCCTTGCTTTTGCAATAGCTTACAACCTCTTCGCCTTGCGCGCTTGTAAGCGCCACGGGCTTTTCAATCAATATATGCTTTCCATAATCCGCCGCAAGCCTGGCTTGCTGCGCGTGGGCCACCACCGGCGAAGCGATGTATACCGCGTCGATCTCGTCGTTCTTCAACAGGTCTTCTTCATTGTCATAGGCAAACCTCGCGCCATACTTGCCGCGTATTTTCTCGCTTAGCTCCATGTTGATTTCCATTACCGCCACAAGCTCGGCGTTCTTGGCCAGAAGCATACCGGGAATCGTCCTTCTATCCGCTATCCCGCCTGCGCCGATGACGCCCCACCGTACTTTTTTCATGGTTTCCTCCTGCTATACGCTGCGTAGCGTTTTATTTTGTATTTTCCAGCAACACGGCCTTGAACGCTTCGATAACCCGCTCAATATGCGTAACCTCCCACGTCGGGTGTAAAAACAGGCATATTGTGCGTGCCCGCAGGGATTTCGCCACCGGGCACAAAACGTTTTCATACGTATGAGCTTCTCTTGTGTATTCCTTGGAGCAAAATGGGAAACGGGCCGTACCAAAACCGTTCAGTCGCTTATACGCCTGCTCTTCATAGGCTTCCGGCCATTGTATGCCGTAGCAGGGGATGCCGCGCCCCACAAGCTCTTTTACCAACGCCGGCGCATCCGCCTTCAACGCATCCGGATTTAAAACAATCGGGTACCACCAATACGCGTTTTGTCTTTCCACCGTATTGAGAGGCGGCTTTGCAACGCCCGGCAGGCCCTTGAGCGCTTCGTCATACATCTTTGCATACTGTAGCCTGCGGGGCATGTTCCATGTATCGAAGCGCTCCATTTCGTTGATGCCGATTTGGGATTGTATCTCCGTCATACGGTAATTAAAGCCCACACGATTGTGGATATATGGAAGCTTTTCTTCGAGTGCCAGCATGTTCATGCGGGTTTTTACATCATACCCGTGATCCCTGAACGAGCGAGCCTCCCATCCAACAAGCTCGTTGTTCGTAAGCACCATTCCGCCTTCACCGCCGGTGGTAAAATGCTTGGACTGGCAGAAGCTGAAGCAGCCTGCGTCGCCTATGGTTCCTGCCATTTTGCCGTTGTACTTTCCGCCAATGCACTGGGCCGCATCTTCAATTACAAACAGGCCGTGTTTTTTGGCGATCTGCATAATACGGCCCATATCGCACACCACGCCATACAGGTGCACACATACGATGCCCTTTGTACGGCTTGTGATTTTCTTTTCAATATCATCCGGATCTATGGTGTGGTCTTCCGTCACATCGCAGAATACAGGTATGGCTCCCGCCTGCACAATGGCAAAGGAGGACGCAATGAATGAATACGAGGGCACCAGCACTTCGTCCCCCGGCCCGATACCAAGACTCGCGATACCGATGTGCAGCGCAGCCGTACCGTTTGTGCAGGAAATTGCCATTTTCGCACCCGCCCATGCACGGAATTGCTCCTCAAACTCCATGCCTTTTTTGCCCGTCCAATAGTTTACAAGGCCGGATCTTATAATTTGCGCCACATCATCCGGCGTTTCCGAAGCAAACTGTGGCCACATAGGGAACCCAAGCTCTGCTGCGCCAGCGGCGTTCATTACCAAATCATCTTTATTTTTCATAATGGTCGATTCCCCTTTTGCCATTTTTAAATAACTGATGGCGTGCCCATAAAAGCGCGACTCGCCGCTAGAATGGTCACCCGCCTATACAGCAAGGCGGGTAACCTTATCTTCACCAATTTATTCCGGTTTACGCTATCCTCTTACGTCCGGCCTGTTTTCATCCGTTTGGAAAGGAGTAGAAATCCTTAATATTTGCGGTGTTGCAGATGTACAGCGGGATGTTTGTAATCTTGTCAAACTCCGTTTCGCCCTGCACATACTTTACATAGCTCTCCAGGGTAATCCTGGCGATGGCTGCCGGGTCAACGATGAGGCAGGCTTCGTAGATGGTATGGCCATCACGCAACGCCTGGAAGGGCTCGTCGCCATAGGCGCCCATGCAGAACACTTTTACGCCTTCCAGCCCACGGGCTTCGATGGCGGATACGGCACCCCACGCGCCGTTATCCACAACGCTTACGACCATATCAAAGGGCTCTACGATGTTTGTAACGGCATTTGCGCCCTTTTCGCGGTTGCCTTCGCTGTCCTGGCGGGAAATGATCAGCATATCGTCGGGGTTTGCGGCTACGATGGTATCAAACGCTTCTTCACGCATGATAGTGTGCTCGGAAGAATAGTTGCCGAGGAGTATAATGCGCGCGGGGCCTTCTCTATCGGGCATGTTTGTTTTGATCCAATCCAGCACATATTCGCCAACCATGATGCCTGTTTCCCAGTTATCCCAGCCGGTATGGGTTACAATGCCTTCATAGGAAGGTTCGCTGTCATATGTCAGGATGGGGATGCCTGCCGCCGTCGCCTTCTCAAAAGCGGCGGTGCAGCCATCAAACGTTGCGGGATCCGCAAAGATAACGTCCACATTGCGCGCAATCATGTTTTCAATCTGTTTGGATTGCGTTTCCGCGTTCAAATCGCCGTCTTCCAC